>JBBSQT010000080.1:0-8001 GCA_038243775.1 Actinomycetales bacterium
ACGTTCGAGAACAACATGCTCTCCACCTACAACGTGTTCCAGGCGGCACGGCGGGCCGGCATCAAGAGGGTGGTGTATGCCTCGAGCGAGACGGTGCTGGGGCTGCCCTTTGACACCGAGCCGCCGTACCTGCCCGTCGATGAGGAGTATGCGGCGCGGCCAGAGAGCACGTATTCGCTGGTGAAGCACCTCGAGGAGCAGATGGCCCGTGAGCTGGTGCGGTGGGATCCCACCTTGAGCATCACGGCGCTGCGCTTTTCCAACGTCATGGATGTGGTCGACTACGCGGCATTCCCGGATTTTGACATCGACGCCATGGCCCGCAAATGGAACCTGTGGGGCTATATCGACGGCCGTGACGGTGCGCAGGCCGTGGCCAGGGCGCTGGAGCACGGTCGTCCCGGGTTTGAGGCGTTCATCATCGCCAACGCCGACACCGTCATGCTCCGCCCCAGCGCCGAACTGGCCGCGGAGGTGTTCCCACAGGTGCGCCTGCGCCGGGAACTGGTGGGGCGGGAGACGCTGCTGTCCATCGAGAAGGCCAAGCGCCTGCTGGGCTACGAACCGCAATACAGTTGGCGCACCAGCCTGCCGCCGTCCGCTTGAGACGGCCGTCCGCTTGAGACAGCCCTCCGCTTGAGACGGCCCTCCGACGCAGGGCCCTCGCGTTGTGCCGTGCCGCTGCCCAGACGCTGCCGGACGACACCCCCCAGGGCGCGACCTTGATCCACATTTCTTTCCCCGTTGCCGCACTGTCGCTGCTGGTGCAGGGCGGAGCCATAGGCGCTCTGCTCAAGCGCATCACCCTGGTCGTTGACGCGGCCGCCGTCGCCGCGCAGGAAGCGGCCGAACGCACCCGCATCATCGAGCTCCTGCGGGGCAGCTTGGACCAGGTCCCGGCACCTGCGCGCCTGGACGGGCAGGCCAGGTGGGAATCTTTGAGGAATGCGCAGGCTCATCAGCTGGCAGTGTCGGAGGTCCAGCGCTCGGCACTGCTGGATGCCCGCGACCACGGCACCTTCGGCGCCGACATCCTCGAAAGCGAGCTGGCAAACCTCGATGCCGCACAAATCGCGATCCAGATGCGCGGGGGAGCCTGACCCTGCCGGGGAACTAGCCGTGGGGAACCCGGTCGTGGGGAACCCGGTCGGCCGGCGCCGGCGCGGGCTGGTCTGTGGGGTGGTGGGTCGTGGGAGACTTCGCGTTCCACCCTGGGGACGCCGTCGCCGCACTCTTGGATTTCCCGACGCTGCGGGGCAGTGCTCCCCTTCATGCTCGTTCATTCCTTGCTGCAGTTGGTTCCACGTTTCCGTGGTTCCACTGACCGGGCGGGCCTGCGTCAATCGGGCCGGCCTGCGTCAACCGGGCCGGCCTGCGTCAATCGGGCCGGCGGGTGTGGCGCTGGGGGTCGTCCGGGCCGGCGTCGGATGCCACGCGATTGGCAGGTCGATTGGGTGGCACGGGCGGTGTGGCCAGCCTGCGGGGACCGCTCCAGAGCGTCGGCGGGGCATCAATTTCATAGGCCAGGCGGTAGACGAGGTCCTCATAATTCAGCCGCCAGCCGCGAAAATGCGGCCAGGCCTGTTCCGCGGAGTGCTCAACAGGATAGCCGGAGGCTCTGAGCATGTTCACGGCATCCTTGAACTCCGCAAACGTCAGGATGGTCTCCCCGTCGGGGTCAACGTCCTCGTTGACGGGCAGGGCTATGGCGGCTGCTATCTGCCGCAGGCACGAAAACCCCATTCGCAGCACCAACCGGGCCCTCACTGTGGGTGCGATGCCGGGGCTCAGGGACAGCTGAAGCGCCGCACTGTCCATCACGCTCAACAACGCAATGAGCCAGCTGGAATCGGGCAGCGGGGAACGGAACCAGCACAGCGTCAGATAGGTGCTGTGCGACTCTGCCACATCGGCCGCCCACCGTTCCCACGCACGGTACAACTCGGCCAGTTCCTTCGTGCTGCCCTCACCTGCGAGCCCGAACCGGGTGCGCACCAGCAGCTCCGGACCCCACGCCGGGGCGCCGGCACGGGACAGCAGCAGGGTGACCTCGGCCTCCCTGCGGTTGACCGCCGCATACAGCGTTGGCAGGTACCCGATCTGCAGTGCCACAACAGCCAACCCCGTGAAGGCCGCCATGTAGACCACCAGTGTGCTGCCGGGGCCGACCGGTGGGGAGTAGCCCAGCGTAAACAATCCCGACCCCGCCTCGCTCAGGGCGCGGCCCACGTCGCCGTGGACCAAGGGCACGAGCATGAGCGCAAAGGAGATATAAAACAGCACCATCCACAGGACAAGCCGGATGAACAGCGTCAACGGCGCCTGCCAGGCCAGCAGCCTGTCCAGGCGCCGGTAGTTGGTCACCGGCCTGCGCATCAGGGAAAACAGTGCCACGGACACCCGGGATGCCGCATCGGAAATCCGGTCGATGTGGGAGCGGGTGACGATCAGGGCGCCAATGAGGCTCTTCCACGTCAGGACCAGCAGGGCCAGCCCCGCGAGGAAGACCGCCCACCACAGAACCTCAACCACGGCTTCCTCACCGGCCTTCCGCCTGGTCCGCCTTGCTGCTTCCCCTCAAGACTAGAATCAGACGCCGCGGGATACACCCCCGCGGGGCAAAGTGCCAGGAAAGCTGCTATTCCCCACAGGCGATTTGGCGGTGCCCCTTCCCATGCACGACGCCGGTGAGGCACCTTGGCGAGGCGGGTCACCGGCGTCGTGCTTCAGCGTGCACCAGGAAAGCGTCAGGCGGCGGGTGCGGACACCGGCCGCGGCGCCCCGGCGGCGAGCCAGGACTCAACCACCGCCATGACGATCTCCGCGGAGCGCTCGGCGGCGTCGTCCACGTGGACCAGGAAGTCCGCGTCCGACGCCGGCCCGCACAGGTCCGAGACGCCGCGCACCGCAAGGAACGGGGCCTTGAAGCTGTGGCAGGTCGCGGCGATGGCGGAGGATTCCATGTCCGTGGCCAGCACGCCGTCGAAGGCTTCCTTGATGATCACGGAACGCTCGTAGCCCACGAACTTGTAGCTGGAAACCAGCAGCCCGTGGTGGACGGTCTCGACAAGGCCCGGCTTGCCGGATTCGCCAGTCGCACCGGGCTGGATGGTGCTGGCGCGCACCAGCTCCCCGGGCACGGGGTAGGAGGCGGGCATGCCGGGGACCTGGCCCAGCACGTAGCCAAAGGCGCGGGCGTCGGCGTCGGCGTTGAGGGTGTCGGTGGCAACCACGACGTCGCCCACACGGACGTTCCCGCCCAAGCCGCCGGCGGTGCCAGCGCTGATGACCAGGGGCGCGGGTGCGCCGGGGGCGGCCTGGCTGGCCAGCAGCAGGACCGAGGTGGCGGCGGCGGCGGCGTTGACCAGCCCGATCCCGCCCTGGACCACCACGGCGTTCCGGCCTGCAAGCACCACCCGGTGGTGGACGGAGTTGCCCACCTGCACCGACCCGCCGCGGGAGGTGGCGCGTGCCAGGAACGGGGCAACTTCTTCATCCATGGCGGCAATGATGACGAAGTCCACCGGGGCGTTTGGCTGGTTGTCCTGCTGGTCGCCGACCGGGCTCACGCGGTGACCTGCGCCCACTCGTCGCGCTTGGCGAGGAAGTCGCGTGCCGCAGCCTGGGCGCCGTCAAGGGAGTGGTTGGCTCCCCAGCCGCACTGGATTTCGTTGGCGGCGGGCACCTCGGCGGCTGCCACAACGTCTTTCAGCGTGGCCTCAATCAGGTCCATCACGGCGGGCAGGTCAGGTTCGCCCTGCAGAATCAGGTAGTAGCCGGTCTGGCAGCCCATGGGGGAGAAATCAATGACGGCTTGGGAGTGGTTCCGCGAGTGTTCGGCAAACATGTGCTCCAGCGAGTGGATGGCCTTCATGTCCAGATGGGCCACATTGGGCTGGGTAAATCGGACGTCATATTTGGTAATGACATCGCCGTGGACCAGCTGCTTGCGGTCGGCAACGCGCACATAGGGGGCCACCACCGTGCGGTGGTCAAGGTTGAAGGACTCTACGTTCATGTGTGGGGTGTTCATGATGTGCTTTCCTGCGGAAGATGGTCGGAACTGCCAGCTTCAATCGTAGCGTTGCCGTGCCGCGGACGCCCATGGGAGGCAAGTGCTTCGCCCATGCAGCGTGGCCGTGAAGCGTCACGTTGAGTGCCAGTGTGAGGAATGTGCACCTCACGGGATGCGATGCCGGAACTGCTCCTGCTACTTGATGAGGGCCGTTGTTGTTCAGAAGAGCGACATGAACGAGATTCAAAGAGCGCTGGAGGTGACCGCCGATGGGAGCTATTGGCACACCACCGGGGCTTGCCAGACCGACACGGGTGCTCGGCAGGTCGCGGCCATGCTGCGGTACCTGGTGCAGGGCGATGATCCGGTAGTTGTTGCGCCCCGACGTGGTCTTGACGAAAACGCAAAAACTCTTGGGAAGGCCAGAGCTCTTTGTCTCACCAAGCTCGCCTCTACATTGAGTGCGCCAGCATCGCAGTGTCGCACGGTTCCACTGGTGCTGGAGGAGCGCCGCAACCGTGAGCTGAAAGGATTGGCCGAAAAGACGGTCGCGTCAGCCCGTTCAAGCGGCGCCATTCCCCCAAAGTCTTGTCTTCCATCAGGCCTCACCGAGCTGTGATCGGCTGCTGTGGCAGGCAATGCTGTTGAAAGCCACAATGCTGGAACGCTCTGAGGATGCGGCAGGCTTCGCCGCGCATCGTGGGTGCGCACATTGTGGGCACATCGGCCCAGCCCAGGTCATTCCCCGGCTGGCGGCCCGCGCGATCCGGACTTTGGAGCATGCCACGGATTAGTGGCCAGCTGCGCCCACAGGTGCCGGTGCCTGGGCCAGGAACAAGCCCGCTTCCCCAGGGATCCGGTGCGTCCCGGGGCAGCAACGGGAACCGATAGTGTTTAAAGCATGAATTTTGATCCCCGCGTTCCTTACGCAACCCTGGGCGCCCTGCTGTTGGAGGCGGGGACCTCGGTCACCGACACCCGCAAGGCCTTGGAGCAGGTTCAGCAGCTGCAAACGACCACCCGGAACTTTGGGTTCATGGTGCTTCCCCAAACCGTGCTCATCAGTGATGCCAACGGCGAGGGCCCGGTCTATGCATCACGGACAGTTGAATCAGAATTGACCACCCGGCAGGCTGCGGCAGTGAATCGCTTGGTGCGCTCGCTTATTCGTGGTGAAACCCGGCTTGGCACTGTGACAGAGAGCGCTGCCGCCATCAGGAAGCGGCAGGTGCCGCCCGAATGGACCGCCTGGATCTTGGGTAGTGCGCTGGTGGCATTGGGGCTGACCGTTCTCTTTCACTGTCCCTGGTGGGCCATTGCCTTGTCGACGGTGACCGGTGCCGTTGTGGGGTTGCTGACCATGTTCATGACCCGCATCACGAGTGCCGCCGCGATCGCGCCGTTCGTTGCAAGTTTGGCATCCACATTGATTGTGGGGACCTGTGCTGCTGTGTGGGACCTTGGGCCCGTGCCGCTGTACGCAGTCTGCGCTCCGATGGCCATCCTTGTCCCCGGGGCACTCATTACCAATGCACTGCTGGAATTGACTGCCGCTGACACAGTGACAGGGGCGGCACGGCTGATCTCGGGCATAGTCATCCTGCTGTTCATGGCGGCAGGGATCTATGCCGGCGCGTACATGACCGGGTTGACCATGGATCCGGGATCGGCTGCATTGGTTGGCGACAAGGTTGCCCGCAGTGCTGACCAGACCGAATGGCTTGCGTTGCCAGCGAATTGGTTCGCTTGGGTGGGTGTTGTAGCACTGGCCATTGGGATCGGCTTTGCGTTCCGCGCAGGGTTCCGCCTCACCTGTGTCACTGTCGGGGCAATGCTGCTGACCTACAGCCTGCTGTTGGCGGCCACCCCGCTGGTCGGCAGCATCGTGGCGACAGGATTGACTGCCGCGGTGCTTTTTGTCGGAGCACGCATCGTGGAGCACACAGGCTTGGGGATTCCCGCGGCAGTGTCGTTCCAGCCGGCCTTCCTGCTGCTGGTGCCCGGCACAGTGGGCCTGGTCGCGTTGACCACGCTGGACCCGAATACCCTCTCCGCTGCCCCGTTGACATTCCTCAGTCTTTGCATTGGAGCCAAGGTCGGCGCCACCGTGGCAGATGCCCGATGGTCGCGGCTGTTCCAGAAACGGCGCTTCTACCCCAGCATCGCCGGAGCAGCGGCCAGCAGGGAGCGGGTGTAGTCGTGCTGCGGATCGGTGAACACCGACTCCGTTGAGCCGGATTCGACGATCTGCCCGGAACGCATGACCAGCACGTCATCGCTCATGTGGCGGATCACGGCAAGGTCATGGGAGATGAACAAATAGCCCAGACCGAGCCGTTGCTGCAAGTCATCGAGCAAATCGAGCACCTGTGCCTGGATGGAGACATCCAACGCGGAGACCGGTTCATCGCAGATCAGCACCTTCGGCTTCGGCGCCAGCGCACGGGCAATGGCCAGGCGCTGGCGTTGCCCGCCCGACAGCGTGGCAGGGTTTCGCCCCGCCACCTCCGGGCCCAGGCCCACCACCTCCAGCAGTTCGAAGATCTGTCCCGCGTAGCCGCGGGGCTTGCGGGTGGCGCCAAAACTCAAGGCATCCGCGAGCAGTGAAGCGGTGGACAGCCGCGGGTCAAAGGATGAGATCGGATCCTGGTAAATTGCGCCCATGGACGGGCGGCGAAGCCGCCTGGCCGACTCGGGTGCGGGATTCCACGGCTCACCGAAAAACTCCACGGACCCGGCGTCGGGCAATGTCAAACCCAACGCCATGCGGGCTGTGGTGGTCTTCCCGGAACCGGACTCGCCCACAACCCCCAGGGTGCGGCCGGGGAACACGGCAAAGTCCACGGAGGCAACGGCCCGGAAATCAGCCGCACCGGCGATGGTAAAGGACTTGGCGAGCCCGCGGGCCCGCAGCAAAGGCGGCACATCGGACCCGGAAGGGGAACCAGCAGGCACGGTGGATCCGCCGGAGGCATCCACGGGCACGGCGGCAGCAGGAGCAGATCCGACCGCAGGCTGCGAGGGTGCAGACACCCCGCCGCGACCCGGTGACAGCCGGGTAAAGCGCGGCTTCCCGGCCGGCACGGCTGCCAGCAGCGCACGGGTATAGGGATGTTGCGGGTCTTCCAGGACCTGTTCGCGCGAACCCTGCTCCACAATGTGCCCGCCCTGCATGACGGCAATTGAATCGGCGGTGCTGGATACGGCAGCCAGGTCGTGGCTGATCAGGAGCATGCCCGCCCCGCCGCGGCGCAAGCCGCCGAGCAAATCCAGCACGGCTGCCGCAATGGTCGCATCGAGCGCCGTGGTGGGTTCGTCGGCGATGATGAGGGCCGGATCCATGGCGATCGCGGAGGCGATGAGCGCACGCTGGCGCATGCCGCCGGAGAGTTCCCCCGAGCGTTGGGCGGACCGGCGCACCGCCTCGTCCAGGCCCACCGACTCCAGCAGTTCAATGACCCGCGCCGCACGCGCATGTCCGGAAGCGGAAGAGTGCAGGCGGAGCACGTCCCCGATTTCCCTGCCCACCGTGCGCAGCGGGTCCAGCGAGGTCAGGGCGTCCTGCAGGATGAAGCCCACGTGTTGTCCGCGCAGTGTGCGCCAGCCCCGCGGCGACAACTTCCTGGCATCCCGGCCCGCCACCGTCAGCGTCCGGGAACGCACCTGGGCTCCCCGTCCGGCCAGGCCCACCACGGTCCGGGCGGTGACCGACTTGCCTGAGCCCGATTCGCCCACCAGCGCCAGGCATTCGCCCGGGTTCACCGTCAGGGAAAGTCCGCGCACCACGGTGTTGGTGCCAAAGGAAACATTCAGGTCAGTGACCTGCAGAACCGGCTCAACCCCAGTCACCGGGCACCTGCGGCCTTCATCGATCGGGAGAGCACCGTGGCCGAGGCGGCCAGCAGCACGATGGCCAGGCCCGGGAAGAACGTCATCCACCACGCCAGCGACAGGTAGGTGCGTCCTGCGGAAAGCATTGTGCCCCA
>JBBSQT010000081.1:0-7972 GCA_038243775.1 Actinomycetales bacterium
GATGCCCATGATCCCGGGCGGTGTTGGCGTGGCCAGCCAGTCGGGAGCTTTGGCCATTTACCTGCTGCCACACA
Source organism: Actinomycetales bacterium (assembly GCA_038243775.1). GTDB lineage: Bacteria > Actinomycetota > Actinomycetes > Actinomycetales > Micrococcaceae > Specibacter. Next base: position 75 of record JBBSQT010000081.1, read on the forward strand.
TGGCCTCCCGCGGTGTGGGCTGTTCCATAGCTGTCACGGTGGGCAACGAGGCCATGATCACGGCCATTGATGTCATGGACATGCTCGTGGGAGACCCTGAAACTCGCGTCATTGCCGCCTACCTGGAACAAATCACCAACCCGGGGCAGTTCTTGTCCGTGGCGAAACGCGCCCGTCAGGCCGGGAAGCCGATCGTGGTGTTCAAAGCCGGACGCGGGGAAGCCTCCGCCCGTGTGGCAGCGGCCCACACCGGCTCGCTCGTGGGGGATGACAGGATCATCGACGCCGCGTGCAGGCAGTTCGGCGTGGTGCGGGTGGACAATATCGAGGACCTGGTGGCGACGGCCGGGATCATGGAATCTCATGGCCGGATTTCCGGCAGCCGCGTGGGCGTGGTGACGGGTTCCGGCGCCATGTGCGCACTGATTGCAGAGAAGGCCGAGGAAGCGGGGTTGGAAATGCCCGCCCCCGCCGAGAGCACCGTGGCGGCCCTGCACAACGCGGGCCTGCCCACCTTCTCCACCGTCAACAACCCCATGGACACCACCGGATACATCTCGGTTGATCCGACCATCATCACCAAGGCCAACCAATGTTTCATCGACGATGAGAACTTTGACTTCATCGTGGTGAACAGCTCCTGGCCGGAGAGCCAGCTGATGGCAGACATGGGCCGCCTCAATCAAGATGAGCTGCACCGCCAGCTCACGTCATCCCCGAAGCCCGTCATTGGCATGAGCTTCCTGCCCACCGTAGTCACCGAGTTTGGGCGCGCTTTCGCCAACGAACACGGCCTGCCGCATGCGTCAGACTCCTTTGACCGCGGCATCCCTGCCGTGGCGCGCAGCGCCTGGTGGAGCAAGCGCTCTGATGAACTCGCCACCGACCCCGTCGTGCCGCCGGCAGAGATCATTGTGAAGCCGTCCGGTGCCGAGAGCTGGAGCGAAATTGAGGCCGGTGCGTTTCTGCGCGGGCACGGCGTTCCCTATGTTCCCGCCGCCATAGCCACGTCCGCCCCGGACGCCGTGGCGGCGGCCGGGGACATGGGCTATCCGGTGGTCCTGAAAATCGCCTCCGAAGACATTGCACACAAGACGGAGGTGGGCGGAGTCCGACTCATGCTCCGCGACGCCCAGGCAGTCACCGAGGCCTACAACTTCATCATGGACTCCGTGGCGGATCTCGCCCCGGAGGCGCACATCCAGGGTGTGGCCGTCTCGCCCATGCGGCCCGCCGGAAACGAACTGCTCGTGGGAATTGTCCGCGACCCGCAGTGGGGACTGGTGCTCGCGGTCGGATTTGGCGGTGTCATGGTGGAGATCCTCAAGGACTCCGCGCTGCGCCTGTTGCCCGTGGGGCCGGTGGAGATCCGCCGCATGCTCGAATCCCTCAAAGGCATTGACCTGCTGAAGGGTTTCCGCGGAAATCCCGCGACGGACCTGAACAAACTGGCCGAGACCATCTTCCGGATTTCCCAGGTGGCCGTGGGTCTCGGTGACGAGTTGGAAGAGCTTGAAATCAACCCGTTGCGCGTTGCCGGCGACGAGATTGAGGCGCTCGACGCCTTGATCCGCTGGAAGCAGTCCTAATGCGGAACGTCGAACCCAGGTGCACCAAGGGCTGGTGGTAGCGTTGGTAATCCATTGGATGTCCAAGCAGGAGGCGAACCATGACCGGAATACTTTCTGGGGAACGGACCGAGCTTCCTACGTACCAAAAGCTGCGACGCCAGCGGATTCTGGATGCCGCGAAATCGCTTCTGCGCAACCACGAGTACGAATCAATCCAGATTCGCGACGTCGCAGCGGAATCAAATGTCGCCCTGGGAACGCTCTACAGGTACTTCTCCTCGAAGGAACACCTGTATGCGAACGTCGTGTACGACTGGAGCATGCCGTTCAACTCGGCGGAGCCGGCGCAGGCGGAGAACCTCACTACGATCGAGTGCATCTCCCGACGGCTGCGCATGGCGTTGGCCGCGTTCGAACGGCAGCCGAATTTCTACAAGGCAATCCTGATGCTGCGCTCCACCAACGATCCGGACGTCGCGGCGCTCATGCAGCAGCTGGGTACGGTGCTCGAGGAACCCATTCTCTCGGACCTCTCCATGCTGCCGTACGACGAGGCCTCGGACATCACGGCCATGGTCTGGTGCGTTTTGATGGACCTCGTCGCCAGGCTGCTGTCCGGGGACAAGACCATGGACGAGGCGCTGCGGATCTCGGACAGGTTCGTGCAGATGGTTGGCTTGCGACTGACACAGTTCGAGGCCGAAACCGTCTAGCCGGCGAATCGGCCGCCCCTGCGGGGGAAGTGGCTCCATGAGCGCCCACGAGCTTGACCACCTGGCCATCGCGGTCCCTTCGTGGGCCCCGGCCGGTACCGTCCTGAACCGCGAGCTGGGTGCCCGGTGGGCCAGCGGCTTCCGCATGGAAGCCTTCAGTCCCTGCCAGCTGGCCGTGGCGCAGGACATGAGGCTGGAATTGTTGGAACCGGGCCGCGGGGAACACTCGTTCATTCAACGTTTCCTCGCCGAGAATGATGGCCATGCCGCCCCGCACCACATCACGTTCAAGGTCCATGACATCCGTGCGGCCATTGCCAGAGCGCAGACAGCCGGGATCGAGCCGATCCTGGTCAACCTGGAACACCCCCAATGGCAGGAGGCGTTCCTGCACCCCCGAGATACGGGGCTGGGTTTCCTTGCCCAGATGGTGCAGGCGCCCCTGAGCGTGGAAGAGATTGCCGGAACGGACGACGGCGGCGGCCTCGCGTGCCCGTGGGAGCAGAACGACACTGTGCCCCTGCGGATTCCGCTTATTTATGGAAACGTCGCCCATTTGTCCCAGGCCGGGGCCGTCCTGCGCGAAGTGCTTGGTGCCCGGGAGTACTCCACCGGCATGGGCGCCACCACCGCGGGCTTCCACTGGGACGAGGGCGCCGATTTGCTGCTTTCAGAGGTGGGCGACGCATCCGTAAATGGAGGAATCCAAGGGATCCTTGTCCTTCCGGCAGACACGGAATTCTCGCCCCAAGACTTTCCGGAATGCCTGCCCGCCGTATTGGCCGCGGGAGTTGAGCATCCCGAGATTGGCCTGAGGATCTCGGTCCTGGCGAACACTCCGGCCGGTGCCAGCCCGTAACAGCAGCCCCAGAACGTCCACGCAACCACCAACAGATCACCATCGCGTGCACCCAAAAACAGGTGCAGGGGATGAAAACGAACGAATATTTGAGGAGATCACCATGGGACTTCGAGGAGAAGCCGCAATCCTTGGCTTTTACGAATTGCCACCGGAGCGCAAACTTGCCCGCGAAAAAACCTTCAACCTGGAACAGTGGGCCAGGCTTTCCAAAGCCGCGCTCGACGATGCCGGGCTGGACGCGAGCGATGTCAACGGCATTGTTACACCCCTGATCGGTGAAGCCAGCATGTTCGTGCCGTCCACCATCACCGAATACCTGGGCATCGATGCGAACTTTGCCGAAATCGTCGACCTGGGCGGGGCAGGCTCCGCCGCCGCCGTCTGGCGTGCCGCGGCCGCCGTCGAACTTGGCTTGTGCGACGCCGTCCTGGTCACCTTCCCGGGGACGCACGAGGTGCCCACCCACGAGCGCCACCCCTTTGTGATGGAGGATTCCATGTACTTTGGTGCTTCCTCCAACAAGTACGGCTCACCGCAGGCGGAATTTGAAATCCCGTACGCAAACCTTGGGCAGAACGGCCCCTACGCCCAGATTGCCAAACGCTACGGCTACGAGTTTGGCTACGACGAGCTGGCCATGGCAAAGATCGCCGTGGACCAGCGCACCAACGCCTGTGCCACTCCCGAGGCAATCTTTCACGGCAAGCCCATCACGGCGCAGGACGTCCTGGCCTCGCCGATGGTCGCGGACCCGCTGCACATGCTGGAAATTGTAATGCCCTGCCAGGGCGGCGCGGCTGTGGTGATTGGCAACAGGGAGATGGCGGCAAAGTCAAAGAACCGGCCCGTCTGGATCAAGGGCTTTGGTGAGCGCGTCCCCTACAAGACGCCCACCTATGCAAGGGACCTCATGTACTCGCCCATGGTCCATGCGGCAGAGCAGGCGTTCACCATGGCCGGGATCACCCGGGACGAGGTGGACATGGTCTCCATCTACGACTGCTACTCCATCACCGTGCTCATGAGCCTGGAGGATGCCGGCTTTGCCGAAAAGGGCAAGGGCATGCAGTTCGTGAACGAGCACGACTTGACGTTCCGGGGCGACTTCCCGCTGAACACGGCCGGCGGTCAGCTGTCCTTTGGCCAGGCGGGCATTGCCGGCGGCATGCATCACGTGATCGACGGCGTCCGCCAGATCATGGGACGCGCCGGTGAGGCGCAGGTGGCGGACTGCAACCGAGCCTTTGTCACCGGCAACGGCGGCATCATGAGCGAGCAAACAGCACTAATTTTCGAAGGGGAATAGGACCAAACCATGGCCACCACTTACACACCTCCGGCCTTAACACAGCCGCTTCCCGTCCCAACCCCGCTGACCCAGCCATTTTGGGACGCACTGGCGCAGCACAAGGTCCGCATCCAGTACTCCCCGTCGCTGGGTGAATACATCTTCTACCCCCGCCCGCTTGCGCCGCGCACCCTGGCAGACGATCTGCAATGGCGGGAAATATCCGGAGCTGGAACCCTGTACACGTACACCATCACCACACGGCCGGTGTCGCCGCACTTTGCCGCGGCGGGTCCCATGGTCCTGGCCGTGGTGCAGTGGGACGAGGGCCCGAAGTTCTCCACGGAGCTTGTCAACGTTCCCTTCGAGGATGTGAAGATCGGCATGCGCGTCAAGCCTGTTTTCTGCGACTACCCCGAAGCGGATGTCACCATGCTCCGCTACGAACCGGAGGCCTGAGATGAGCATTGCCACCGAGGCGACGGCACCTGGATTCGTGCGCCCGGAGGTGACCCTGCGCATTGGTTCCACCGCACGTGCCACGGGCTCCGGCACCCACCACCACATCAACCCGGCCACGGGCCTTGCTGACGCAGCCGTGCCCATGGCGAGCGCAGCCGATGTTGACGAGGCCGTCTGTAACTCCCATGAGGCATTCTCGGTGTGGAAGGCAACCCCCGCCGCTCACCGGGGCCGCGCCCTGCTGAAGCTGGCCGACCTCGTGGAAGGGCACACCGGCGAGTTCGCCGCCCTGGCCACGGCGGACAACGGCACTCCGGCAGGCACGGCGCAACTCATGGTGGGCGCCGCGGTCGAATGGATCCGGTACTACGCCGGCTGGGCCGACAAGCTGCCGCTGGGCCGTGTCACCTCGGTGGCCGGTGCCGGCGGTTCCTTCGGGCACACTCTGCGCCAACCCTACGGCGTGATTGGCATTGTCATCACGTGGAACGCGCCGCTGATGTCACTGGCCATGAAGGTTCCGGCCGCGTTGGCGGCAGGGAACACCGTGGTGGCCAAACCGAGCGAATTGACCCCGTTCAGCGCCATGCTCTTCGCTGACCTCATCCGCGAGGCCGGTATTCCCGACGGTGTGTTCAACGTTGTCACCGGCGGAGCCGACGCCGGTTCCGCCCTTGTGGCCCACCCGCTGGTCAAGAAGGTCTCCTTCACGGGGGGCCCCGAGACGGCACGGAAGATCACGGCCGAGTGCGCACTCACGTTCAAGCCCGTCCTGCTGGAGCTGGGCGGAAAATCGGCGAACCTGGTGTTTGCCGACGCGGACCTCGAAGCGGCCGCCCTACACGCGGCGTTCATGGCGTTTGGGATGATGACCGGCCAAGGCTGCGCACTGCCCACTCGTCTGCTGGTGCAGGAGTCCGTTTACGAGCAGTTCGCGGCCAGAGTGGCGGAGATTGCCAGTTCCTTCACGGTGGGCAGCCCGCTTCAGCTGGACACCGTGTGCGGACCTGTCATCAACCAAGGTGCCATCGACCGCATCGAAGCCATGGTGGCCCAGGCACGGAACGACGGCGCCCGCGTCCTGACCGGGGGCGCCCGCCTGGGCGGTGAACTGGCCGAGGGTTACTACTACCCGCCGACGGTTGTTGCCGACGTGGATCGGCAGAGCCAATTGGCCAGGCAGGAAGTCTTCGGCCCAGTGCTGGCCATTTTGCCCTTTAGCGACGAAGCCGATGCCGTGGCCCTGGCCAACAGCACCGATTACGGGCTTTCCGGCTACGTGTGGACCTCGGACGCCAAGCGCGCCATGCGAATTGTGGAAGCGCTGGAAACCGGCGAAGTGGTGGTCAACGGGGCACCCAACGCAGTGGCCGAGCGCCCCTTCGGCGGCATCGGCCACTCCGGCAACGGCAACGAAGGCGGTGTGGAAGGGCTCGAGGAGTTTTTCTGGACCAAGTCCGTCGCCTACAGCGCCAACTAGCCGGCCGGTTCACACTGCTTCTCCCTTTGTGCCCCCTGGCACACCGGTCCACGGTGTGCCAGGGGGAAGCGTGTCAAAAACCGACGGCACCGCCTCATGCGGCGGGGCCGTCGGGGAACGCTCGGCCCAACACCATCGTGTTCGCCTCCCGTTCCAAGGAATGTTCGTTACGTTGCCCGCCGATTCCGTGAGGGCATGACCACTTTCTTTTCAGCACACCCAAGAAAGGCTGGACAAAGATGTCCTTCGCTAACCCCCGGAAGTCCGGAACTTTGCAAAACCTCAAGCGGCCCGGATTTGCGGCCGTTGTGAGCGTTCTTATCCTTGCCGAGGTGGTCTCGGCTTTTGAACTGTCCATGATGTACGTAACGCTGCCCACACTGATCAAGGAATTCCACGTTGATGCCAGCACAGTGGCCTGGGTTGTCACGGCCTACCTCTTGGTTTCCGCTTCCGCCGGTGTCATGGGCGGACGTTTCGGCGACATGTACGGCCGTCGCAAGGTCATGGTCATCGTCTTGATGATCGCCTGCGCCGGCTCGCTGATCTCCCTGATCGGCGGCAGCCTGGGCATGATCATCCTGGGCCGGGCGATCCAAGGGACGGCCGGCGCCCTGATGGGGCTGGCCTTTGGACTGGCGCGCGAACACATGGCCAAGGAACGCATCCCCGTGGGCGTCTCGATGATCGGGGCCTCGGCACTGATCGCAGGCGCCGGAGGCGCACTCATTGCCGGCATCATGATCCAACTCTTCTCCTGGCACTTGATCTTCATCTTCTCCGCAGTGCTCGCCGTGATCTCGGCGGTGGCCATCATGGCTGTGATTCCCCGCGACACACTCATCCCCAGCAAGGACAAACCCGACTACCTCGGTGCCGTCCTGCTGCCCATCGCCGTCAGTGCCATCCTGCTGGCACTTTCGAACGTCTCGAAGACCGGATTTGGCTCGGTCGAGTTCCTTGGCCTGATGGCCGTGGGCATCGTCGTCGCGGCACTGTGGGGTTGGTGGGAACTGCGCATCGAATCTCCCATCGTGAACCTGAGGATGTTCAAGAACCGCCAAATCGCCCTCGTCATGACGGCCACCATGCTCGCTGCCCTCGGCCCCATCGGCGGCATGTCCGTCCCCACCCAAATGGTCCTGCAGTACCCAACAGTGATGGGCTTTGGCCTGGGCTTCACCCCGGCCGCGGCAGGCATTTTCAGCGCACTGACGGCCGTTGTCGGCTACCTCTTCTCACCCTTGGGCGGCAAGCTGGCGTTCCGCTTCGGCGCGCGCTCGGTCTTCATTGGCGGACTCACCCTCATGGCAGTCGTCATACCCATCATCCTTCTCACCTACGGCAACGTGGTGGCGTTCTGCCTGGCCATGGCCCTGAACGGCATTGGCATCTCGTTGACCTTCGGAGCCCTGCCCAATGTGCTCATTGAGGCCATCCCGGCAACTCACACCTCGGAAACAGCCGGCACCAACACGATGGTCCGCAACATCGGCCAGTCCGCGGCCACAGCCGTCGGCGC
>JBBSQT010000082.1:0-7818 GCA_038243775.1 Actinomycetales bacterium
AGCCACGTCCACGCCGGATCCCTTCACGCCCCCGACGCCACCATGGCGCTGCGCAATGCCCGCGACCTGTACACCCGGCGCAACGAAGGGGTGTCGATCTGGGTGGTCCCTTCAGAGGCGATCGCCGCCTCCGACCCCGATGCGAAGGGCTCGTTTTTTGAGTCCCCGCAGGGCAAGGACTACCGCCACGCCACCTATTATGTGAAGAGCGAGGGGGTGAAACACCTGTGACAACTGCTGGCTCCGACCACCGCAACCCCACATCCTATTCCCAAGGCGACAGCTCGGCCTCGGCCACCCGGATCACACCTGGCAACGCGCTGCGGCCGGAGGACATTGCACTTGCCGCCGCGGACGGCACCGCACGGCCCAGTGAAGCCGTGGCCGAATATGCGCTTCGGCTCGGCGACGACGCACTCATCCTGGCCCAGCGCCTGGGTCATTGGATCTCCCGCGGACCAGAGCTGGAGGAGGACGTGGCGCTGGGCAACATCGCCCTGGACCAGCTGGGCCATGCCCGCTCCTTCCTGAGCTACGCGGGTGCAGCCTGGGGCAAGTCCGAAGATGACCTGGCCTACTTCCGCCGTGAACAGGAGTTCCGTTCAGCGCATCTTTTTGAGCAGCCCAACGGCGACTTTGCCGCAACGATTGCCCGCCAGTTCATCGCTGCCAGCTACCAGTACTTCCTTTACCGGGAGCTGACCGGCTCCAGCGACCCCATGCTGGCCGCCATCGCAGGAAAGGCCGTCAAGGAGGTGGACTACCACCTGGACCACAGCACGCAGTGGGTGCTGCGCCTGGCCGGCGGCACTGACGAGTCGAACCGCCGCATGGTTGCCGGACTGAACCTGATGTGGCCGTTTGTCGGCGAACTCTTCGAGGATGATCCGCTGACGGCGGAAGTCGGGAACGCCGGCGTCGTGCCTTCCAGCATCAAGGAAGAGTTTGACCGGACCACAACTGCCGTTTTGGCACAGGCGGGGCTGGCTGTTCCCGCGCAGCCCATGGCCACCGGCGGCGGGCGGCGTGGTCGGCATTCGGAACATTTGGGATATTTGCTCGCGGAAATGCAGGTCCTGGCACGCGAACATCCCGGGGCAGGCTGGTGAGCGCCGTGACCGAAACGAAAGGGGCTGGCGTGGTGGTGGCAGCAGTGGACCGCACAGCGGCAGTTGATGAAAAAACGGCGTGGGACATCGCGGCCACCGTGTGCGACCCTGAACTGCCCGTCCTCACCCTTGCCGACCTCGGCATCCTGCGCTCCGTGGACGTCAGGCCAAGTGCCCAAGACGCGGACGCAAGGCGCACAATCCGCGTCACCATCACGCCCACCTATTCGGGCTGCCCCGCCATGGACGTGATCCGCGCGGACCTGCGCGCCGCTTTCGAGAAGGCGGGCGTGCCGGACGTGGAGGTTGTGACAGTGCTGGCGCCGGCCTGGACCACGGACTGGATAAGCGACGAGGGCCGGGCCAAGCTGTCCGAGTTCGGGATTGCGCCTCCCAGCGGGAACTCGCGCGCCGGCGGACACAGCGGCTTGATCCGGCTGGCACTGGCCGTGAAATGCCCGCACTGCCAATCGCTGAACACGCGCGAGCTCTCCCGTTTCGGTTCCACCTCCTGCAAGGCGCTGTACAACTGCCGCGACTGCGGGGAACCGTTCGACTATTTCAAGGTGCTCTGATGAGCGTCCCCGCGAACGCCACCGCCCGGCGCAGGGCCTCGTTCCACACACTCACCGTGTCCGAGGTGCGGCGGCTGACCGAGGATGCCATCGAGGTCACTTTCGCCGTGCCCGCCCAATTGGCCGGCCACTACGACTACGTGCCCGGCCAGTACGTGGCCCTGCGCCTGAGCATGCCCGGCGACGACGGCGTGCTCCGGGAACTGCGCCGCAGCTATTCCCTCTGCGCCGTTCCCGTGCAGTTCGCCGACGGCAGCTCGGAACTGAAGCTCGCCATCAAGCGCGACATCGGCGGGCAATTCTCCACTTGGGCCAACGCCGAACTGGCCGCCGGGGCGGCCATGGAGGTCATGAGTCCCGAGGGCGCGTTCATCTCCCGCCACGCCAAGGGTCCCACCGGGAAGTCCGACGGCGCGTCCCCGGCAGCCGCCGTCAACCCACCTCCCGGCGGCGCCCTGAACGTGCTCAACAGCATGAACCACCCGGAGGAGCTGGCCCGGCGTGCCGGAAACTATGTGGCCATTGCCGCCGGTTCCGGCATCACCCCGGTCATGGCACTGGCGAAGTCGCTGCTGGCCGGAAACAAGGACGCCCGCCTCGATTTGGTCTACGCAAACAAGTCCGCCATGGACGTGATGTTCCTGGAGGATCTGGCCGACCTCAAGGACAGGTATCCGTACCGCTTTGCCCTCCACCACGTCCTCTCGCGCGAACAACGCATCTCCCCGCTGCTCAGCGGCCGGTTGGACGCGGCCAAGCTGGAGGCCCTGCTGGGCACGGCCATCCATGCGGATGACGTCGACGAATGGTTCCTCTGCGGCCCCTTTGAATTGGTGCAGCTGTGCCGTGACGTGCTGGAGGCGCGCGGGGTTCCGCGCGACGCCGTCCGCTACGAGCTGTTCACCACCGGCCGGCCGGACCGTCCCGCCGGCCAGCGCGGGCGCCCCGTCCTGATCGACTCCGCCGAGGAAACGTGGAAGCTCACGTTCACGCTGGACGGCCTCACCGCAGACCTGCGCAGCCCGGCCCATGCCCGTGAAACCCTCCTCAATGCGGCCCTGCGCATACGCCCCGACGTGCCGTTCGCCTGTGCCGGGGGAGTGTGCGGCACGTGCCGGGCCAAATTGCTGTCCGGCAACGTGGCGATGGATGAAAACTACGCCCTCGAACCGGATGAGCTGGACGCCGGCTACATCCTGACCTGCCAATCCCACCCCACCACGCCGGAGGTCGCCATTGACTATGACGGCTGAGGAGCAACCATGATCGAGCTGTCCATCAACAACTCCGTGGCCGAGATTGTGCTGAACGCCCCGGAAAAACTGAACTCCCTGAACGAGGCCGGGCTCACCGAGTTGTCTGCCGCGTACGACGACGCTGCTGCCGCCGCCTCCGCGGGCACCGTGCGGGCGCTGCTCCTGCGGGGTGAGGGACGGGCGTTTTGTGCCGGCCGCGACATTGCCGGTGTGGATGGCGCCAACGACGACGCCCGCGGCTACCTCGTGGGGCTGCTGACACCGCTGCTGCGCAAGATGGCGGAGTTTCCGGCGCCCACCTTTGGCGCAGCGCAGGGCGCCTGCCTCGGGGTGGGGTTGGGGCTGCTTATTGCCACGGACGTGGTGTACGTGGCGGAGAATGCGAAATTCGGTTCGCCGTTTGGCAACCTTGGCGCCACGCTGGACTCCGGCGGCCACTGGCTGTTCACCGAAACACTTGGCGCGCACCGCACCCTTGACCTTGTTTACTCCTCGGAGCTCATCAGCGGTGCAGAGGCCGTGGCATCGGGGCTGTTCAGCCGTGCCGTGCCGGTGGAGGGGCTGCTGGAATTCACACGGGCGGCGGCGGAGAAGGCCGCAGCCGGACCGACCCGGGCCTTCAACGCCAGCAAAGCCCTTGTCGGGCAGATACGGGAGAAACGGCTGGGACTGTGGGACGCCGTCGTACGTGAAAATGAGGCGCAGGTGGCGCTGTCGGCAACAGCAGACTATGCGGAAGGCTTTGCCGCCTTCACCGCAAAACGCAAGCCCGATTTTACGGGGAAGTGACGGCGTCCGCGGACTTTGCGCGGCGGCGGGTGATGAACGGCCAGGCAATGGCCAGTGCGCCGAGAGCGGCGAGGACGAGTGCTTCGCCGGGGAAGGCGAACACGCGCAGGACGATTGCGGCGGCCAGGTAGGGCAGTGCCGCCCAGCTCAGCGGTGCGAATTTGAGCCGGATGCCCCACGCCAGGAGCATGAGGGGAAAGTACAGGCTCAGTTCAAAGCGGGCCGAGAATTCCACGAAGAAGAAGACCGCGGCCACGACGGCCAGGGCCCCGGCGGCCGACGTGGTTTGGCGGCGGGCCTCCGTTTTGGGTGTGAACGACAGCGTCAGCCAGAGGAGCACGGCGCAGATGGCCGGGATCATCGGGGTGAGAAAGAAAACGGGCGTGCTGATGGTGGCGGGGTCGCCGGAACCGAGCAGGAGCAGCAACGCCGAAAGCAGGGCGCCGAGGCCGGCAGTCATAAAGATCCGCCCGTTCACCAGCGGCGCCTCCTGGGCCGCGATGGCGGACTGGTCGGGAACGGGCGCGGATGCGGGGAAGGACGTCATGGTTCAATCGTCCCAGCTTTCGCTGTGCGTGCAGGACACGGCAGCCCTTGGGACCTCGGTGACCTTCCTCTCCACGGCAGGGCTCCGCGTCTGGAACGCGCGTCCAGCTCCGGGTGGCCCGGCGTTCCGGCGCTTGGGGTGCGCATGTCGGCCAGCCCACTGATGTGCTTCAGGGTGAAAATGCGCAAAGCATTACCGGCACTGGTTTGCCGGGATGGCGGCGGTACATGGTTGCCACGGCAATTCCAGCACGGGCAGCCAGGGCTGACAGGGTGAGGCCGCAATGCGGAGGAATTGGGGGGTTGGTTGGCGTCACCACTCCACACGCCCCACTGGGGGAGGATGCTGGCGGCCCTCCTGGTGCTTTCACGCAACGAAGCGGCCGCTGCCAGGGGCGTCAATGGTGTTGGGCGCACTGCTCATGCCTACCCTCCGCGCACGGCAGAACAACGAGCCAGGTGGCGGCGGAGGACAAGGCCGAGGAGGGGGGAATCTGCAGAAGAGTTCCGCGTCACCAACCGCCGCGTCCCCAACCGCCACATCCGCAACCGTGAGGAGCCTGCTTCGCGGACGTTAGCGGTGCTGGCGCCAGAACCCGGTGATCTGCCCGGCGAGGGCCCTGCCTTGGTTGTATCCGGCACGGGCCGCGGCCGGACGCGTCGATTGGTCCATCAAATTGGTGCCGAATGCGGTGAGGGAGGCGCTGTCCGGTCCCATGGTTTCGACTTTGCTGCCGCCCGCGCGCAGTTCCCGGACTTGCGCTTGAAGTTGCAGTCCCCACTCCAGGGGATGCCGTGTTCGCCCGCCCAGGGGTGAGAGCACCAGCACCCGCCCGAATCCGGCCGCGAGATCGGCATTCTCGTTGCGTCGGTAGCCGCCGTCGATGAATCGGTTCTCCCCGATCCCGTACGGCATGCCACTGGCGCAGCTGGCAGCGACGGCATCAGCCAAATCGACCCCGCTGTCGCAGTCAAACACAACCGGGCCGCCGGTGCGGGCATCAACGGCCGTAATGACCACCCGCCGGTCCGGCCACTGCTGGCTGGGCAGCCGGGCGGCCACGGTGGTGCGCCACCGACTTGACCAAGAACCATCCGACGCCTCGTCAGCCTCGAGCGCCCAGGCACCCATGCGCCGGCGCATGTCGGCTGCGCCCCGTGCGGAAGCGATGATGGCCCCCGTGGCCTCCAGCTGGCTCACCACTTCTCGGTTCGGAACGGCGCCCGGGTTCGGAACGGCGCCCGTGGCTGATCCGCCCGGGCGGGTGCGCGGCGGTGGTGTGGCGGCAAGGATGTCGGCAAACAGCTGGGCTGGGCTCGCACCGGTTATTTGGGCCGCGGCCGTTGCTCCGGCCGACGTGCCGATGATGAGATCCGCGCCAGTCACGTCCAGTCCGGCGTCGAAGAGCCCCGTGATGACGCCGATCAGCCAGGCATTGCCGGCAGATCCGCCACCGCCCAGGACCAATGCCCGCTCGCCAGGGACGTGCACCTGATCTGTGCCGCCGATCGGCGCCGGATTTTCTTCGGTCCCCGGCTGGCCGGTTTCCGGCGTCGAGGTGAAGTGCAGAGTTGAAAAAGGTGTTGTATTCATGGGAGTTCTCTTTCGCGAATTGCCTGTGCGGCACTCCCGGTGGCGACTTAAGTTAGTCGCGTGATCGTGGACTGCCGGGAGCGCCCATTGCGGATACTGCGTTCATGGGTCTCACCTCCTGCCGATTGATCACGATTAACGAAAAAATACCACGCTGGTAGCGCGGTGAGCAAGCAGTTATGGGGAAGGGTGAACCGATCCGTACCGCTCCCAGGACGTGTTCCGTTGCGTGCTTTAGGGGCAGTGTATTTTGGTCCCCGGGCCCGGATAATCGCCACGGCACGGGGCCGCAAAGCCTCAGCGGGTGTCCAGGTCCTCAAAGATCAGGAACGTCTGGGTGTCCAGCACGCCGTCCATCGATTGCAGCCGGTCAAAGATGACGCGCCGCAGCCCCTGGTTGTCCTCGGCCCGCACCAGCAACATGACGTCAAAATCGCCGCCCACCAACGCAATGTGCGCGACCTCCGGAATGGCCCGCAGCTCCTCGCGCAGTTCCCGCCACGAGTGCTGGCTGACCTTCAAGGTCACATAGGCGGAGGACTTCAACCCAGCCCTCACAGGATCCACCAGGGCCGTGAACTTTGTCAGCACGCCCGTGGAGGTCAGCCGGGAAATGCGGGAGTAGGCGTGAGCCCGTGAAATATGCACGTTTTCGGCCACCGCGCTCACGGACATCCGGCCGTCACGCGTGAGTTCGGCAATGATCCGCCGGTCCACCTCATCCAGTGGGACGGGGGCGATCTCCTCCATGGCCCTCCTTTGGGCTGCGAGCGCGGGCACAGGAGATGTTCCTTCGCCGAGACATCCCGGCTGGCACCGCACCTTTGTGAGTGGTTGTGTCTTCCAGACTAGGGATATCGTGCGCAAAATTCTATAGATTCTTGGATTTATGGATACAAACCCCGGCTAAACCCATACTGGCATGGACGGAACATCTTTACCGCTGCATGTCGCACGCGGACCCGTGCCGCAGCCGGCATGGCCGCCCTTGCTTGGAAGGAAGTGGGAGTTCAATGACGAACCATCCGGAATTCCTGGGACACCCGGGAAACGCGGCCCTGCTGGCCGGACGCCAGGGGGAATACCTGCTGCCCTCCGCCTCGCCGGTGCAGCTCATCGCCCCCGACGGCACAGCCAGCACCGGGGGACAGTACAAGGAACACTACGTTCTGCCGGGCACGGAAACCCTGCTGGAAGGCTATGGCCAGCTGGTGCTGGCCCGGCGAATCAATGACCAGGCCGGTGCATTGGTGCGGCAGGGGCGGATGGCGGTGTATCCGTCGTCGTACGGGCAGGAAGCCTGCCAGGTGGCCGCCTTCACCGTGCTGCGCCGCAGCGACTGGCTGTTCGGCACGTACCGGGACACGGTGGCTGTGATGGGCCGCGGCGTGAAACCCATGGAGGCCTTCGAATCGCTGCGCGGGGACTGGCACAGCGGCTTCGACCCGCACCAATACAACACGGCGCTGCCCACCACGCCGCTGGCAACACAGCTGCTGCACGCCGTCGGGGTGGCCCACGCGGCCAAGCTGCGCGGCGAGGACACCGTGGTGCTGGCACTGTGCGGGGACGGTGCCACGAGCGAGGGCGACTTCCACGAGGCCCTGAACTTCGCCGCCGTCTTCCACGTCCCGGTGGTTTTCGTGGTCCAAAACAACCAGTACGCCATCTCCGTCCCGCTCATCCACCAGTCCGTGGCGCCGTCGCTGGCCCACAAGGCGATTGGTTATGGCATGCCGGGGGAGCGCGTGGACGGCAATGACCTCGCCGCCCTGCTCGTGGTTCTGGGCAGCGCCGTCGAGCGGGCGCGCAACGGCGGCGGCCCCGCGCTGGTGGAGGCGCACACCTACAGGATGGAATCGCACACCAACGCCGACGACTCCACCCGTTACCGCACCGCCGACGAGGTGGCCGGCTGGGTGCCCAGGGATCCGCTGCTGCGGCTGAAA
>JBBSQT010000083.1:0-7767 GCA_038243775.1 Actinomycetales bacterium
GTGTTGGCGTACTCGTTGGCCTTGAAATATTCGCGCGACCCGGCGATGAAAGCGTCCCGGCCGACATACGCGACGAGCTGCTTCAGGACGGAGGCGCCCTTGGCGTAGGTGATGCCGTCGAAGTTGGCCTTGGCGGCCTCGAGGTCCACAATGTCGGCCACGATGGGGTGCGTGGTGGGCAGTTGGTCCTGGGTGTAGGCCCACGCCTTGCGGCGGCTGGCGAACATGGTCCACGACTTTTCACCCCACGGGGTCGCTTCGGCGACGGCGAGGTGGCCCATGAAATCGGCGAAGGATTCCTTCAGCCACAGGTCATCCCACCAGCTCATCGTGACGAGATCGCCAAACCACATGTGCGCCATTTCGTGCATGATGGTGTTGGCGCGCTGCTGGTAGGCGGTGTCCGTGGCACGGGAAGCATGCAGATACGTCTCCGTGAACGTGACCAGGCCGGGATTTTCCATGGCGCCGAGGTTGTACTCGGGGACGAACGCCTGGTCGTACTTGCCGAAGGGGTAGGGGTAGTCGAAGAGTTCGTTGAAGTACTTCAGGCCGGACTTGGTGACCTTGAAGATCTCCTCTGCGTCGAAATGCCCGGCCAGGGACTCCCGGCAGTAGGCGGCCAGCGGGATCTGCAGTTGCTGGCCGGCGTGGGCGCTGTCCGGGCCGAAGACCATCGAGAAGTGGTCCTCAACCTTGAAGTACGGCCCGGCCAGCACGGTGGTGATGTACGTGGAGATGGGCAGCGTCGGAGCAAACTCCCAGCGGTTGCCTTCCCGGCTGGCCACGGACTGGTTCGAGGCCACTTCCCAGCCTTCGGGTGCGCTGACGCGGAAGGTGAAGGGTGCCTTGAGATCGGGCTGTTCAAAGTTGGCAAACACGCGTCGGGCATCGGCCGGTTCATACTGCGTATAGGTGTACGTTTTGCCATCGGAGGGGTCGACGAAGCGGTGCAGGCCCTCGCCGCTGCGGGAGTAGGCGGCCGTGGCGCTGACCACCACCTCGTTCTCCGCCAGGAGGCCGGGAAGGAGGATGCGTGAGCCGTTCACGACGTCGGCCACCTCCAGGGCCGATCCGTTCAGGACCACCGACTCCACGCTGAGCCCGATGAAGTCCAGGAACGCCGCGGCGCTGGTGGTGGCGGCTGTTCCTGGATCGGCGACTGGATCGGTGACTTGATCGGCAACTGTGCCGGTGCCGGCCGAGAAGGTGATGGTGCTTCGGGTGGGGAACCCGGGAACGGCAAGGTCCTCGGCCTGGCTCAGGTCAAGGTCGACGTCGTAGCTGTGGACCGTGAGGAGGGACTTTCGGGCGGCTGCTTCACTTCGCAAAAGATTATGATTGGACACCAATTCATTCAATCACGGACCCCCGAAAATCGTGTCCGTTGGATCCGGGCGCTAAGCGGACATGAGGTGGACCGCGCCAAAGGCCAGGGTGGCAATCAGCGCCCAGGCGCACAGCGCCATGAGGGTTGCCTGCAGGCCCGTAGCGAGCAGCTCCTTCACCCGCACGCTGGAGCCCAGACCGAACAGCGCAGCACCCAGGGCGATGTCCTGGAGCAGCGAGCCGCCTGCAATGGCAAAATCGGGCAGCCAGCCGGTGGTGCGGACGGCAGCCATGAGCAGGAAACCAACCACGAATAGGGGAATGACCGGAGGGAAGCGTGTGGCCGCCGCGGGTTCGGTGCTTTCCGCCCGTTGGAGTGCAAGGGCCTTGGTCTGCCGTTGGCGTTCCATGGCACCGGCCACGCCGACGATTGGTGCCAGCAGGACCACCCGGGTCAACTTGACCACGACGGCCGCACTCAACGCCACGGTCCCGGCGGTCTGCGCCGTGGCCACCACCTGTCCCACGTCGTGAACACCCGCACCCACCCACTGGCCAAATTGCAGGGTTGAAAGCCCCAGCGGGTTCATCAGCAGTGGCAGGATGCCAATGGCCAGGGTGCCGCACAATGTCACCAGCGCCACCGGAATCACAGTGTCTTCGTGCTTGGTGCCCTTGACCGCTGCCATGGCACCAATCGCGGAGGCTCCGCAAATGGAGAATCCGGTGGCAATCAGCAGCGGCGTGTCCCCGGTCAGCCGGAACAGCTTGCCGAGCAGCAACGTGCCGCCAAAGCTGAGCAGCACGACCAAGACAATCAGCGCCACGCTGAGCCAGCCCAGGTCCATGATGTCGCCCAGGCTGAGCTTGAGTCCCAGAAACACGATGCCGGCCCGCATGAAATGCTTCCCTGCAAAACTGAGACCCTTGCGCAAAGGCCCCTGGCACAGGGTTGACATGCCGGGAAGGTTAACCGCCGCAATACCCAGGACGACGGCGACAGTCATCGCCGGGAGCACCGGCACCAGGGTGTGGACCAGAAGGGAGGCGCCCACAGCGAGCAGGGCCGCGGCCAGGCCGGGACCCAGCGCACGTGCCGTTGCTGCGAAGGTCGGCTTTCGGGTTTCTGCGCTCACCACGGGCTGGGCTTGAAGTCTTTGAGGAAGACGCCGTACTGGTCCTCGCCGGACTCGCCCATGACGATGGGGTCGTACACGCGTGCGGCACCGTCAACCAGGTCAAGGGGTGCGTGGAAGCCCTCCTCGGCCAGGCGCACCTTGGTGTAGTGCGGGCGCTCGTCGGTGATCCACCCGGTGTCCACGGCCGTCATGAGAATCCCGTCCGCTTCGAGCATTTCTTTGGCGCTGGTGCGTGTGAGCATGTTCAGTGCAGCCTTGGCCATGTTCGTGTGGGGATGTCCGGGACCTTTGTAGGCGCGGGAGAACTGGCCCTCCATGGCGGAGACGTTCACAATGTATTTGCGGTGCGCGCTCGAGGCGGCCATGGCCGGGCGCAGCCGCGACACCAGCAGGAACGGTGCGGTGACGTTGCACAGCTGCACTTCCAGCATTTCCAGGGGATCGACCTGGTCCACCACCTGGGTCCAGCTGTTGATGGCGGCCACGTCAGGGACCAGGCCGCCGGCGTCGATCGCTGTGCCGGCAGCGATGCGCTCCAGCGAGGCAGAGCCCATGGACAGCGCGAGGGCCGCAATCTCGTCACCGGCAAGCTGGGGATGCACCATCATTTGGGTTGCCAGGGCCAGGGGATGCTTGTCGTGCGCATGGCCAAACGTGACCAGTTCCGGCATGGGGGAGTCGGTGGGCAAATCTTCCAGCTCCGCATCAACCAGCGGCTTGTAGGCGTTGCCGGAACGTCGGACCGTCTGGGCGGCGTTGTTGATAATAATGTCCAGAGCGCCGGCTTCGGTGAGTGAATCGGCCAAGGCGATGACCTGGGTTGGGTCACGCAGGTCGATCCCCACAATGCAGAGCCGGTGCAACCAGTCGCTGCTGTCCTCCATGGCGGCAAAGCGGCGCGCGGCGTCCTTGGGGAAACGCGTGGTGATAGTGGTGTGGGCGCCGTCACGGAGCAGCCGAAGCGCAATGTACATCCCGATCTTGGCCCGGCCGCCCGTCAGCAAGGCACGCTTCCCGGCCAGGTCCGTGTGCGCGTCCCGCTTTGAATGGTTGAAAGCAGCACACTCCGGGCACAGCTGGTGGTAGAAGGCATCCACCAGCGTGAAGTGCTGCTTGCAGATGTAGCACGGGCGGGAGCGCAGCAGCGTCCCCGCCGTGCCACCAGTTGTTGAAGGCCTGAGTTTGTTGCCCCGGGTCTCATCATCAATACGGTCCGGCGCCGCAGTTGCCGTCAAGGCGATGACGGCCTTGTCCGCGTCATTGACGGCGTCGCGCTTGACGTTACGGCGGTGGCGTTTGACCGCCTTAAACATCTTTCCGGTAGCTCGGCGCACCGAAACATAGTCGGGATGCTCTTCGTCGTAGACGTGGATGCTCGCCAAAACTTTAAGACAATTTTGGATTTCTTCGGTGGTTAATTCAGGGGCGCTCACCCATCAATGTTAGCCTCTCCGCCGCCCGCTGCTGACCCGCGATTGTTTGAAGCGACGGCGGAAACCTGGTTTGCCACTATCTTCTCCGCCGTCTCCTCGGTGAGCCCGTCCCCACCTATGGCAAGGGCCAGTGCTTCCGGAAGCTCCGAGGCGGCATGGCGGGCAAGCTCCCGTTCCCGGGCGTCCGGGGCAGGGACATGTTGTCCCTTGCTCAGCACGGTCAGGCCCGAATCGGTGACCGTGAATCCGCGGGCCCTGTCCAGCTCATGGTCCACCCCGATGGTGGCTCCTGCCGGGACCTTGACGTTCTTGTCAATGATGGCCCGGCGGACCACGGCTCCGGCACCGACGATCACTTTGTCCATCAGGACGGATGACTGGACGCGTGCCCCCGTGCCGACGTACACGTCGTTGGAGAGTACGGAACTCTCCACGACACCGCCGGAAACGACCACGCCCGGGGCCACGATGGAGTCAAGGGCGGCGCCCACCGAGTTCTGCTCCCCCCGGACAAACTTTGCCGGCGGGGAGGTGGTGGCCCGGGTGTAAATGGGCCAGGTGCGGTTGTAAAGGTTGAAGATCGGCACGGGGGAAATCAGGTCCATGTGTGCGTCGTAGTAGGAGTCGATGGTGCCGACGTCACGCCAGTAGTTGCGGTCCCTGTCCGTGGCGTCCGGAATGTCATTGGTTGAGAAATCGTAGACGTACGCCTCGTTGCGGTCGACGAAGTAGGGGACGATGTCCCCGCCCATGTCGTTTTTGGAGTGATCGTTGAGGGCGTCCAGCTCGAGGGCCTCAACCAGTGCCTCAGTATCAAAAACATAGTTGCCCATGGAGGCCAGAAACTGGTCGGGAGCGTCGGGCAGGCCCGGCGTGCTGGCGGGCTTCTCCACGAAGGCAGAGATCTTGTAGGCACCTGCCGCGCCGTCAACGTTTGCGCCGTCGACCTCGATCACACCAAACTGGTCCGCCATTTCCAACGGCTGGCGAACGGCTGCCACCGTGGCCCGGGCGCCGGAGGCAATGTGGCTTTGCACCATTTGTTCAAAGTCCATGCGGTACACGTGATCGGCACCAACAACAACAACAATGTCGGGTTCGGCATCGACAATGAGGTTCATCGACTGGTAGATGGCGTTTGCACTGCCGGAAAACCAGCTCTTCCCCCGTCGCTGCTGTGCAGGCACCGAAGCAACATAATTTCCCAACTGTGTGGACATGCGCCATGTTTCGGAAATATGACGGTCCAAACTATGTGACTTGTATTGGGTAAGCACAACCATTTTGAAATAGCCCGAATTTGCCAGGTTCGACAAAGCAAAATCCACCAGCCGGAATCCAGCAAAGGGAACGGCCGGTTTAGCGCGGTCTGCTGTCAAGGGCATCAAACGTTTGCCCTCCCCGCCAGCTAGGACAATCGCCAGAACTTTTTTGACAGACATGATCCAACCTCCGACAGCTTCAGTGTTGCTCTATGTTGAGACCATTCGAACGGTCACAACAACTTCACACTAGAACAAAAGTGTCCAGACAGACTACCTTGAGAGTGTGCGTATAGACATTGTGACTAAAGAGTTTCCACCCGAAATCTATGGCGGGGCCGGCGTGCATGTTGCCGAGCTCAGCCGTGTCCTCGCCGCCAAGGCGGATTTGCGTGTCCATGCATTTGGAAAGGAACGCGAGAAAGACTTTTATGGCGCCTCTGTGAGGTCTTATGAAAATCTTCCGCAACTTTCAGAATCAAACGCTGCAATACAGACTTTGGGCGTGGACTTGGAAATGGTGTCCGCCATTGCAGGCTCGGACCTGGTCCATTCACACACGTGGTATGCCAACATGGCGGGTCATATTGCCTCATTGCTGCACGGCATCCCGCACGTTCTCAGCGCACACAGCCTGGAACCGCTGCGGCCTTGGAAGGCCGAGCAACTCGGCGGCGGCTACGCTGTCTCGTCCTGGGTGGAAAAAACGGCATATGAAGGCGCAGCAGCCATCATTGCCGTTTCCGACGGCATGCGCCAAGACATTTTACGCAGCTACCCGGACGTTGACCCCGCAAAGGTGAAGGTCATTCACAACGGGATTGATGTTTCGCAGTGGCAGCGCGATGAGAAGGACGACGTCGTCCGCTCCCTCGGCATCGATCCGTCCCGTCCCAGCGTGGTGTGGGTGGGCAGGGTCACCAGGCAAAAGGGGGTGCCCTACCTTCTGAAGGCTGCCGCGGCGTTGCCCCCGGAGGTTCAGCTCATTCTGTGTGCCGGAGCTGCGGACACTCCCGAACTCGGTGCCCAGGTCAATGCCCTCATCGAGGGCCTCAAGGCCGAACGCGACGGTGTCATCGTCATCGAGCGCATGCTTCCCCGGGCTGAGCTGATTCAAGTCCTCAGCCATGCCACAGTTTTTGCCTGCCCTTCCATCTATGAGCCGTTGGGGATTGTTAACCTGGAGGCCATGGCCTGCGGTGCTGCCGTGGTTGCCAGTGCCACCGGCGGCATCCCGGAGGTGGTTGCCCACGGTCAGACCGGTTTGCTGGTTCCGCTGGAGCAGGTGGGTGACGGCACAGGAACGCCGCTTGATCCGGAGAAGTTCATTGCCGACTTCGCCGCAGCCATGATCGAGGTGGTGAACGATCCTGCGCGTGCGCGGACCATGGGGGAAATGGGTCGCCAACGTGCTGCGGAGCATTTCTCGTGGGAATCAATTGTTGAACAAACCCTGGATGTCTACAAAAGCGTGCTGGCGCAAGAGTAGCTGAAACCTATAAGGCAAAAGAGGGGCGGTCATCGGTTATGCCGGAGGGGCGGTCCTACTCTTTTGCCAGCCCGTGGTGGTACCGGTTGCGGCGGGGGACCCGTGTGCGGTCGATCCGCCACGGAGGAGTGAACCACGGAGTGCCGTCGATGAGCCCGACTTCCCAATCAGAGTTGTGGATCAGGGCGTGGTGGTGGTTGCACAAAAGGCATCCATTGCTGATGTCCGTGGTGCCGCCTTGTTGCCAGGGGATGGCATGGTGGGCCTCGCACCATGTGGCCGGGGCCGTGCAGTCCGGGAACGAACATCCCAGGTCTCGGGCGTAGAGCAGCTTGCGTTGCTGTGGGGTGAAGAGTCGTTGTGTACGTCCGGCGTTGATGATTTCCTGGCCGCTGCCGTAAACCAGCCGCGTGATCTCCGGATCGCAGAGGGATTGGTCAAAGAGGCTCAGCGGCATGGGCCCGCTGTAAGTGGTGAAGGCGGTGCCGAGCCGGTCGGTGCGGCGCAGGTCTTCCTCGGTGGTGGTGAGGATCAGTTGTGTTCGCAGGCCGCCGTTCATGGGCAGGGTGCCGGTGCGGGCGGCCAGTTTCACGCAGTCGATGAGCCCGTCTAGAAGTTTCTGGCCGCGAGTGCGGGTGTCTTTTGTGGCCCGGTCCTGGCTGGCCGGATCGGTGGGGTCCAGGCCGGCCATGTTCTCTTCACTGCCGGGGGCCGGAACCCAGACACCATCGACGAGCCGCGGCCACGACTCACCGGTTTCCTGTTCCGACGGCATGGGACTGCCCAAGCGGCCGCCGGCCCATGCGGGGCCAAAACCGGTGTCTGCACTGCTGCCTGTGCCGTGTGGTGGTTCCGGCGCGGGCGATGCCGTGGTCGGTGACGTTGGCGTTGCTGGGGCCGGTGATGCATCTGCCGTGGATGCAGCGGCGGGTTGTTCCCAGATGTTGAAATCGCTGCTGCTTACAGGCTCCCAAACCCCTGCGTTTGCCGAGGCCGGATCGAGCCAGAACCATTTGTCGCCCCAATAAACCGGTGCGATTGCATCTTCCGGTGCTTCCGGGGGGCGCGGCGGGATCTCGCATTCCGCCAAACGGCGCCGCCAGCCCGGGGCCGTA
>JBBSQT010000084.1:0-7744 GCA_038243775.1 Actinomycetales bacterium
CCACGCCGCCCTGGCCGAGATCTTCAACCTCAAAAAATGGGCCCCAAAGAAAAGTTAGGTCATACACTCCCAGACAACAAAAAGCCGCTCTGACTAGGCATAACGGAAGTCTCAGCCGAATAAGTCGGAAAGTCCCGCTAGCGGGTAGGGTTGGGGATGTGAAACACGCCGCCACTTCCTCCAGCATCGAAGACTACGTGAAGGTCATTTACGCCTACACCGAATGGCAGGACAACCCCATCACCTCAAGCGTGCTGGCCACCAGGCTCGGCGTCGCAAATTCCTCGGTGTCGGAAATGGTCCGCAAGCTCAAGGATTTGGGCCTCGTTGACCACCAGCCCTACAGCCCCATCCACCTGACCGGGCGGGGGCTCTCCCTCGCCTTGTCCATGGTGCGCCGCCACCGGCTCCTGGAAACGTACCTGGTCCGCGAGCTCGGATACACCTGGGACGAGGTCCACGACGAGGCCGAGCAGCTGGAACACGCCGTGTCGGACCACTTCATTGAGCGCATGAGCACCAAGCTGGGCCACCCCACCCGCGACCCGCACGGGGACCCCATCCCCGACGCCGCCGGCCGCATCAGCATGCCCCCCTCGCACCGCCTGGATGAGCTGGATCCGGGCCACACCGGGCGCATCTCGCGCATCAGCGACCACGATCCCGAACTCCTGCGCCACCTCGAATCCCTCGGCATCGGCCTCGACACGCAGCTCAGCCTCCAAGGCCGGCCACGCTTTGGCGCCGGCTGGCAGGTGGTCCTCTCCGATCCCCGCCAGCCACAGGAGACAGCTTCCACGGACACGGTCTCCACGGAAACGTCCGACGCCGGCCACCTGACGTTGGGCGACCAGGTTGCAGCCTCGTTGTGGCTGGCATCCGTGGGAACCCATGAGGGTTGTGCGGTGGCTGAGTTCACGGGCGGCTCCCTCATGAGCGGACACTCCGGCGAAGCTTAGGGACCGGATGAAGCGTGCGGCCCGCACGCTGCCTGCCGGTGCGGGCGCTCCGCCGCTGCCGGACAATACAACTCAGCGCCTCGGCTACGTCTCGCCTGTCATGGCGGCGCGTTCTGCGCGCAGGATGAACCGCTGCACCTTGCCACTGGGCGTCTTGGGCAGCTCGGGCACAAAGTGAATACGCCGCGGGTAGGCGTGGGCTGCGAATTTGTCCTTCACCCGCTTCTGCAGCTCGGCCACGAGCTCCGCGGAAGCGGCCGAGGAATCCCGCAGCACCACAAACGCCTCAAGGACTTCCCCGCGCAGAGCGTCCGGAGTGCCAATGACGGCCGCTTCCGCCACCAGCGGGTGGGTCACCAGGACGGACTCAACGTCGAAGGGTCCGATACGGTAGCCGGCCATGATGATGACGTCGTCGTCGCGGGAGGAAAAGTAAATGTAGCCATCAGCATCGCGCCGGCCGGAGTCGCCCGTTAAGTACCATTGGCCGTCGGCGGTGTAACGCTCGGCAGTTTTCCCGGGGGCGTCCACGTAGGCCTTGAACCACATGAACGGGCTGTGCTGGACATTGATGGCGATGCGTCCGGTTTCCCCGTCCGCAGCAGGCGTGTCCGCCTCCTCGGTCAGCACCTCCACGCTCCATCCGGGCAGCGGTTCGCCCATGGACCCGGGCCGCAGGGGTTCTGCCAGCCCGTCCGCCCAGGCGTTTCCGGCTGCCATCCCGAGCTCGGTCTGGCCGTAGTGGTCATGGACTTCCAGCCCGAAAGCTGAACGGCCCCACTCGACGACGTCGGGCGTGAGCGGCTCGCCGGCACTTGATGCGCGGCGCAGCACGTGCCCCTGGCCGGCCGGGGAGCCGGCGCGCAGGGAACGGTACACGGTGGGGGCGGCGGCAAAGTTGGTGACGCCGAACGTGGACATGACGTCCCAGGTCAGTTCGGCACTGAACCCGGCGGTGAGCAGGAGCGAACGGTTTCCGGCGGCCAGCGGCCCCAGGATCGCAAAGTAGAGCCCGTAGGCCCAGCCGGGATCGGCCATGTTCCAAAAGACGTCGTCATCGCGGACGTCCAGCCCAAAGCGGTGGTAACCAACGAAGGAGGCCACGGCCCGCAGCGGGATCGGCACACCCTTGGGTGAACCGGTGGTCCCGGAGGTGAAAAGCTGCACCAGGGCGCCGTCACCGCCCACGGCGACAGATCCGCCGTCGTACTCCCCAGTGGGCTCCCCCGCGGCCTCCCCAGAGAGCGTGCCAGAGCCGTTCACAGCGGCGGAAGCAAGCAGCTCCGCGAAGGAGTGGTCGTAGCCGAAGGCCTCGCCCCGGGTGACGATCACGGGCACGGAAGCGTCCGTGGGGATCTCGCCGGGAGGCAGAAGCTTGCGGCGCTGGTCGGCGTCGCAAACAACAAGCCGGGCGCCGCTGGCCTGCAGCCGGAAGGCGATGGCATCGTGGGCAAAAGCCGTAAAGAGCGGCACGTCCACGGCACCGAGGCGCCAGATGCCCACAAGTGCGATGACCAGTTCGGCAGACTTGCCCATCAGGGTTGCCACATGGTCACCGGGCCGGACGCCCAGTGCGCCTAAAGCGGCGGCGAACCGAGTGGATTTCTCCCGCAGTTCGCCATAGCTGATGTCAACCGAGCTGAGCTCCGCATCGATGACGGTGAAGGCAATGGCCTCTGCGGGGTGCCGGTCACACAGCAGTTGCGCAGCATTGGCTCCGGGCACGGCGAACATGTCCAAAAACTCCTGCACGCGCGTGCCAATGCCCATCATTGTTGTTTAGCCTTCACAATCCTTGCAGTACAGCAGGCCATTCTTCTCGCGGGCCACCTGGCTGCGGTGGCGGACCAGGAAGCAGGAGGCACAGGTGAATTCATCTTCCTGGGCCGGAATGACCTGAATGATCAGTTCCTCATTGGACAAATCGGCACCGGGGAGGTCCGTGCCCTCGGCCGTGTCCGAGTCTTCGACGTCAATGTGCGCCGTTTGTGCACCGCCGCGCTGAACCTGGAGCGCCTGAAGCGACTCTGTCTCGTGGTCTTCGTCCTTGTTGCGGGGTGCGTCGTAATCCGTTGCCATGCGGTTTTCAAACTCCTGAAGTGCTCGTGATAGTGGCGTAGGTCTTTCAGCGCCCCATACTAGCCCCTGCAAGCTGGAAGTGCGCCATGAATTACCTGTTGTTTTCCCACAGCATAGGGTACAGGACGAATATTTGGTGCAATCCCGGCAATTTTTTCTTGACAACGCCCCTCAGTGTATTGGTTTGTGGCGATTCTCACGTGCCTGCGCGGGGCTTTTGGGGTTCCCCGGCCCCGAAAACCCCTGCCCGGAATCGCCTGTCCAGGAGCTTCCCTCTATCCTTGGAGGAACATGGCTAACAACTCTGACTCCCGCGCATCCCTGAACCGTCGCCAGGTGGCGCAGGCACTGAACATTCCCCCAGAAATGGCCGCCCGCAATGGCATCCCGTCGCGCCTGAGTGCCGCCGAAGTCGCCGCGATTGATGCCAATCCCCCTGCCTGGCTTGCCCAGTCGCGGACGAATTCCACCGGCAAGCGCCCCGTTTGGGTGGATCTGCGCTGCTACCTCTGCGACTTCCTTGAGGTGGCCCGGCCCAAGAAATGGTGGCCCGATTTCACCTACGTCATCTGCGACTTCCACAACCCCGATGAGCTGCCCTCCCCTGGGACCGGACTTCGCCGCAGCCAGTACGACGGCGTGGGGAGCCGTTTCATCGGCATCGTCGACTCCCGCGATGATTAACTTGGGCAACGACGCTCCGGGAAGTTAAATGTCCGCACCACATCGAGTAGGATTCACGCCGTGAGCGTTTCGGCAAAATTATTTCAACAGTGGCTGACAACGGTTGCTGGATCAACCAGCCATGCAGCCCTTTGCCGCGCCGCCGGCATCAAACGGTCCACCTTGGCCCAGCAGCTGGTCCGGGGTCGTGTCTCGGTGGGAACCGTTGCAGCGGTGAGCCGCTCCCTGAAGCTTCCGGTTGTGGCTTCGCTGTCCAGTTTCCCCAAGTTCAGCGACCTGGCCACCGGCATGAAGCCTCCCACCCAGGAAGAGCTGCTGAGCCAAATATCTGATGCCGACCTGCTCCAGGAAATCCTGGACCGGCACGCTGCAGCTGAAAATGCCGCAGTGGCCAGGCCCCTTGCCTTGTCGCAGGTCCCCCACCGGTATTCCGTCCGTGACTGGATGGAGGCTGTGGACACCACCGACCTGCGCCAACGCGTGGCCAGGGAGGCTTCGATTGCACCCCAAAACCTTTCGGCGCAGATCACGGCCAACAGGCTGACTGCGGCGCTGGCCATAGAGAGTGCCCGAATTGCCGGCGTCGGGCTGACCAACGGATTGGTGGCCACCGGTTTCCTCTCACCGGCAGAAGCCGGCTGGGAACCCGCCGCCAGGGAAACCGCCTTGCGGAAAACCCCCAACAGCGTCTTGGCCACGCTTGCAGCCCACAGGCTGGAACTTTTGGGACGTGCCCTAAAACGGGCAGAAGACGACAGCGCCGCCGTGCAGAGTATTTGGGAGAATTTGGGATGACAACGATCCTGCAGTGGGCGGCACTGGCGGCCTGCCTCTTTTGCACTGTTTGGCGCCTTCCAGCCATGGTCCAGGGGCGAAACCGGGGCTTGTTTTGGATCTTTGCCATGACCACGCTGGCCGTGGGCCTGAGCATCGGCAGCATCTACATGCCGGTCGACGCCGTGTTGGGCGGCATCAACATGGCCAACGTCCTGCTGAGAATCAGCCTGTTTGCGGCCTTCTTCCTGTTGGCGGCCAAGGTTGCAGCAGCCTACAACTCCCCACTGGCACGAAAACTGATCAGCGGTCCGTTGGGCATCGCGGTCCTTGTGACGTGCTCGCTCGGCATCTGGATCAGCTTTTTCTTCTCCAAAAAAGCACCCTCAAGTGCCGGGTTGTCCGCGTTGCCGGACGAGCCCGCCCTGGCTGTCTATGGATGGTTCGGCTTCGCCTACATGGCCTACGCCGCAGCCTGCGTGGTGATCCCCACCACCAAGGCCGCGCTCTCGCCGCGTCCTGCCCTGGACCGAACCTCCGCCCTGCTCATGAGCGTTGGCTTCCTGCTGGTGTTGGCCACAGTCCCCATCCAACTGGTTCCGCACCCCAACTACACACTGCTGATGATCGCATCCTTCAGCGCCATTCTTTTCATTGCCGCAGGCCTGGCACTAGTCTGGGTGTCGTTCCTGCGCCGGCCCATGAAGGCCACCGGGCGCCGATCCGGGCGGGACGATGCGAGTGATGATCCGCCGGGGCCGGGCAAGCTCTGAGTTTGCCTTTGGCCCCCTGCGGACGCGGATCTCCTGTCATTTCCCACGTCGCGGGCGCGGGGCCGCAACGTCATAATGTGCACCTTTCCATTAGTGCTGGCATAATAATGAATGTGTGAACAAAGTTTGCCAGGTAATGCAACGAACTTTGGGGGTGAGTGGTGGACCGACTGACACGTCGGCCCACCACTCAATTGTTTAAACCCACACATTGCACCACCCTCGGTCCGGTTTCTCGGCAATCTCCAGCTCCAGCTCCAACTGATGCATGCGGGCAGCGGGCAACCATGATTCCTGGAGCAGGATCGACACGTTGGGCATGACGCGAAAAAAGCCCCGCTGGATTCTCCCGGGCGATGAACACGGCGCGCCCCATGGCTGCAGGGATCGGGCCTCTTCACTGACCCGCCGCGAACCCAGCCAGGCTGTCCTGCGGTCATCTTGCCACTAACCGGATGGCCACATCCTTGCTCTTGGAAAAAACCACCCTCCCGCCGACCCGCTTGAGCCCGGAAACGTCCCGCAGCGGCGGGTTCCGGCATCGGAACTGTCCGTGAACGCCCGTACGTCGCGATGCGCGATACCATGATGAAGCAGCTCTCACAACACCCTGTGTGGCGCAACACCACAGAAAGCCTTTGCCATGAGCGTCGGTGTATTTGACTTATTTTCAGTGGGCATTGGTCCCTCGAGTTCCCATACGGTGGGTCCCATGCGGGCCGCAGCCGCCTTCATCCGGGAGGTTGAAGAAAGCGGAACACTTCCCCGGGTGGCCACGGTCCGTGTGGACCTGTACGGTTCACTCGCGGCGACGGGCCGCGGCCATGGCACCATGACAGCCGTGCTCCTCGGCTTGGAGGGCCGGGAACCGGAGCTGATCCTGCCGGAGGAAGTCGAATCCAGGCTGGCCGCTTTTGCCGCGGGGGAACCGCTCAGGCTCGGCGGCAGCATCAACCTCAACTATGGTGCGGAAGACATCATCCTCCACCCGCTCACCATTTTGGAGCGGCACACCAACGGCATGAAGTTCACCCTCGCTGACGCCGGCGGCAACATGCTGGCAGAGGCAAGCTATTTTTCCGTGGGCGGCGGATTCATTGTCCGCGAGGGTGGGGTCGAGACCGCGGCCGCCGAGCTGGAGAACTCCAAGTCCCTGCTCCCCCACCCCTTCAGGACGGCAGCCGAGCTGCTGGCCCATTGCCACACGACCGGCCAAAACTTCAGCGGCGTCATGCTGGCCAATGAACTGGCTTCACGCAGCGAAGAGGAGGTTCGGAGCGGTCTCCTGCACCTGCGCGATGTCATGGAGGCCTGCAAAAACTCGAGCCTGACCCGCGAAGGCGTGCTGCCAGGCGGACTCAAGGTCCGCCGTCGGGCACCAGACTGGCATGCCCGGCTGCGGCAGGAAGACCCGGACCGGGACCCCAAATTCTGGCAGGAATGGGTGAACCTGGTCGCCTTGGCCGTCAATGAGGAAAACGCCTCGGGCGGGCGGGTAGTCACGGCCCCCACCAACGGCGCTGCCGGCATCATTCCCGCCGTCATGTTTTATGCCACCCACTACACCGAGGGAATGACGGCTGCCACAC
This sequence comes from Actinomycetales bacterium, assembly GCA_038243775.1. GTDB lineage: Bacteria > Actinomycetota > Actinomycetes > Actinomycetales > Micrococcaceae > Specibacter. The sequence goes on from JBBSQT010000084.1 coordinate 6,859, forward strand.
AACAGGAGAAGGACGACGTCGTCGTGAAGTTCCTGCTGGCCGCGGGCGCAGTCGGAGTCCTCTACAAGGAGCAGGCATCCATTTCAGGCGCGGAGGTGGGCTGCCAGGGTGAGGTGGGTTCGGCGTCGTCCATGGCAGCGGCGGGACTTGCCGATGTCATGGGAGGCACCCCGGAGCAGGTGGAGAATGCCGCGGAAATCGCCATGGAGCACAACCTGGGCCTGACCTGCGACCCCATAGGCGGGCTGGTGCAGATCCCGTGCATCGAGCGCAACGCCATCGCGGCGGCCAAGGCCATCAACGCCGCGAAAATGGCGCTGTGGGGCGACGGCCACCACCACGTCACCCTCGACGAGGTCATCGTGACCATGCGCGAAACCGGCCGCGACATGAGCAGCAAGTACAAGGAAACGGCCATGGGCGGGCTCGCCGTCAACGTGGTGGAATGCTGATCCCCGTCCCGCACGGGCACGTCATGAACGGGGCATGAAAAAGGGCCTGTTCCCCGCCGGAATGGCGTTGAACAGGCCCCAATAGGGATGTGGAGATGGGGAGAATTGAACTCCCGTCCGATGTTGTGTTGTCAGGGCTTCTCCGGGTGCAGTTTGCGGCGGTTTTTCTCGGCCCCAGCTGTCTCGCAAACAAGCAGCTGCCAGGCCCAGTTGTATAAAAGTCCCCTAAGCGCCTACAACAAGAACTTAGAGCAGTGGCCCTCTAAATGACGCCAGGATCCGGGACGAGAGCGTTCCCGGGCTGACGGACTGTCTTACTGCTTAGGCAGCAAGAGCGAAGTCAGTGCGATTTGATTCAGCACTTATTGTTTTACAGAGATCGTTAACGAGATAACCCTGTATCCTCGACCCGCTTCACCTGTCTCGACTAACAC
>JBBSQT010000085.1:0-7705 GCA_038243775.1 Actinomycetales bacterium
CGCAGGTCCTCGAGACTGGAAATTCCGCCCGATGCGACAACGGGCTTTGAGGTGCGGGCGCACATTTCACGCAGCAGCTCCACGTTGGGTCCGCGCAGGGTGCCGTCCTTGGTCACGTCTGTGACCACGTAGCGGGCGCAGCCGGCGTCCTCGAGGCGTGCCAGCACTTCCCAAATATCGCCGCCTTCCCTGGTCCAGCCGCGGCCGGCCAGGGTGGTGCCGCGCACATCGAGGCCGACGGCGATCTTCTCGCCAAAGCGGTCGATCACCCTGGCCGTCCAGTCCGGGTTTTCCAGGGCTGCGGTACCGAGGTTGACGCGCCCGACACCCAATTCGAGGGCCCCTTCCAGGGAGGCGTCGTCGCGGATGCCGCCGGAGAGCTCAACCTTCACGCTCAGGCTCTGCACCATATCGCGCAACAGTTCCACGTTGGAGCCCCGGCCGAATGCGGCGTCGAGGTCCACGAGGTGGACCCACTCAGCCCCGTTGTTCTGCCAGTTGAGGGCGGCCTCCAACGGCGAACCGTAACCGGTTTCCGAGCCGGCCTCGCCCTGCACCAGGCGCACAGCCTGGCCGTCGGCAACATCCACGGCGGGCAGCAATTCCAAAATGGGAGTGGTCATGGGATCCTCAACGTCGTTAACAAGTGAAAACCAGGGGCGGCGGCGGTACCGCTGCCCCCGGAGGGCTACAGGGTGAAAAGGTAGGCCGCCACCAGGGACATGACGGCGAGAAAGGCAAAACTATAGGGAATCCAGCGGGCGCTCTTCTGCTGGTAGAACGTGTACGCGCCCCCTATGAGCAGGCCGGCCAGGCCCATCAAGAGAAGTGACCACATCAGCGGACCGCCCTTGACAGTGAGGCGACCCAGTTGCGCAGAAGGCGGGCTCCGGCGTCGCCGGACTTTTCCGGGTGGAATTGTGTTGCACACAGCGGACCATTTTCAATGGCGGCGATGAACGGAGCCCCGTGTTCCGACCACGTCACCAGGGGCGGACGCATTTTGGGCTGCAAGACCTCGAAGTCCCACTTCTGCACGCCGTAGGAGTGCACGAAGTAGAAGCGTTCGTCCTCCACGCCGTCAAAGAGCATGGACTCTTCGGGCACGTTCACGGTGTTCCAACCCATGTGCGGAACCACGTCGGCGGGCAGCAGCTCCACTGTCCCGGGCCACTCCCCCATGCCTTCACGGTCAACGCCGTGCTCCACGCTGGCGTCGAAGAGAACCTGCATGCCAACACAGATGCCCAGAACAGCCCGGCCGCCCGCGACACGCCGGCCGATCATGCGCAGCGCATCGACACTCTTTAGCTCATCCATGACCGATCCGAAGGCGCCAACGCCCGGGACCACAAGGCCGTCGGCGTTGAGCACGTCGTCCGGCCTGGCGCTCAGGACCACAACGGCACCGGCGCGCTCCAAGGCCCGGACGGCGGAGCGGACATTGCCCGAGCCGTAGTCCAGGACGGTGACAGTTGGCTTTGCCGCAGTTGTTGCTTCGGTTGGTGCTTCAAAACTCACAGGAGACCCTTCGTGGAGGGGATGCCGGTGACGCGGGGATCTGCTTCAACAGCGGAGCGCAAGGCCCGCGCGAAGGCTTTGAACTGTGCCTCCACAATGTGGTGCGGATCGCGGCCGGCAAGGACGGTCATGTGCAGGCAGATTTGGGCGTGGAGGGTGATGGCTTCGAACACGTGGCGGGTCAGTGAACCAGTGAAATGGCCGCCTATGAGGTGGTATTCCTGGCCGGCCGGCTCCCCGCCGTGCACCAGGTACGGGCGTCCCGAGACGTCAACGACGGCGTTGGCGAGGGCCTCGTCGAGAGGTATCGTGGCTTCGCCGAAGCGGCGGATGCCGGCCTTGTTGCCCAACGCCACCTTGAGCACTTCGCCCAGGGAGATGGCCACGTCTTCCACGGTGTGGTGGGCATCGATGTGGGTGTCGCCCGTGGCCTTGATGTTCATGTCGATCAAGGAATGCTTGGACAGGGCCGTGAGCATGTGGTCGTAGAACGGGACCGAGGTGTCAATGGATGAGACACCGGTGCCGTCCAGGTTGATCTCAACCATGACGCTTGACTCGCTCGTGGACCGCTCCAAACGGGCTGTCCGTCCCCGGCCGGGCATGATTTCAGTCATTGCTGCAATCCTTCGATTCAGGTGCGGTCCTCCACCCTGTGCAGGGCAGCGGAGGGCGCACGAACGTCCTTGTGTTTCCCACCAGTTTAGGAGGGAAGGCGGCGTATTGCCCAAACAGTCCGCCGGCTGGGCGTTCAGCCTGAGGTCCGGCGCCGTTTGCCTGCTCAGCTCCTAAGCGGCAAGAACGGCGCGCAGCCCGTCGAGGAACGCGGTGGTTTCAGCTTCAGTGCCGGCGGTGACGCGCAGGTGGCCGGGGATGCCGACGTCGCGAATCAAGACGCCAAGGCCCAGCAGGGCTTCCCAGACCTCGTGCGGATGGGGGATGCCGCCAAAGAAGACGAAGTTTGAGTCCGAGCGGGCCGGGGTAAGGCCCAGGGCCGTCAGCTCGGTGACGATCCGGTCACGCTGGATCTTGATTCTCTCCACATTGGCCAGCAGCGAGGCAGAGTTTCGCAGCGCCGCAACGGCTGTTGCCTGGGTGATGGCTGAGAGGTGGTAGGGCAGCCGGACCAGGCGCACTGCGTCGGTGACTTCCGGCGCTGAGGCCATGTACCCCAGCCGCGCCCCGGCCATGGCAAAGGCCTTGCTCATGGTGCGTGAGATGACCAGCCGCGGGCGGCCGGGGAGCAGACTTAAGGCGCTCTCGGTGCCGGCCTGGGAGAACTCCGTGTAGGCCTCGTCAACAATGACAATGGTTTTCGAGGCCTCACCGGCTTCATATACTGCTGCCACCACGTCCAGCCCCAGGGCCGTGCCCGTGGGGTTGTTGGGCGAACACAGGAACACAATGTTGGGTGACTGCTCGCGGACCTGCCGGGCGGCTGACTCGGCGGAGAGACTGTAGTCCTGTTCGCGGACTCCGGCGATGTAGCCGGTTCCGGTGCCGCTGGCCAGGAGCGGGTACATGGAATAGGTGGGAGGGAAGCCCATGACGGTGCGGCCGGGCCCGCCGAATGCCTGGAGGAGCTGTTGCAGCACCTCGTTGGACCCGTTGGCAGCCCACAGGTTCTCTTCCGTGAGGCCATGTCCCAGGTAGGCGGCCAGTTCCTGGCGCAAAACGGTGAATTCACGATCCGGGTAGCGGTTGAGACCGTCCAGTTCCGCGGCGATTGCGGAGAGAATCGCTTCCTTGGCATCGGCCGGAACGCCAAAGGTGTTTTCATTCACGTTCAGCAGCACGGGCACATCGATCTGCGGGGCCCCGTAGGGATGCTGCCCACGCAGATCGTCGCGCAGAGGTAATTGTGCCAAAAGCTCAAACTGATCCATGCCACCAGCCTATTTGCAGTTCCGGCGAAAGTTGGAAACCGTGTCACCTCGCGGACATGTCAACGTTCCCGGCAGACGACGGCGGGCGGTCCCGCCAGCGAGCCAGCACCAACGCCGATTGGGGCCGGTGCTATTTGGGCAGCGGCACGAACAATTGCTGGCCGGCGTGCACAATGCCGGCTCCCAGGTCATTCAGGACCACCATTTCCTGGACCACGTCACGGGCGTTGCGGGCGGGGTTCGTGTCCCTGGCGATGCTCCACAGGCTCTCCCCCTGAAGCACGGTGACTGTTGTTGCGTACTTCTCCATGCTCACCGGCGTGAACCCGGCAGAAGCGTGGGCGGGGCCGGCGATGGAGCCAAAGATGATGCCCATGGCCACGAGCAGCGCAGCTGCTGCCACCACCAAGGCGGGGATGCCGAAGAAGACCAGCCGCCCCCTCCTGGTCAGCTGCAGGATCGGGACCGCGGAGATTGCCACGGGACAATTTGGTGCAGATGCTGCTTGGGCAGATGCTGCTTGGATAGCCATTGCGCTCATGACTTCTGGTCCTTTCACCGTGGAACTGGATCCCTGGCCACGTGCACCTCTAGGATCAAAATTCCATCTCACATACCTTCGATAGAACGTATGTTCTAACTTGCTACTAGTACAGTTTTAGCACCTATAGACGACACTTGCCAAGGCCTGATAGAACAAATGTTTGAAATTAGCCGTTTCGTGGCTTAAACTTGGAACACTTGGATTGGCCGCTAGAAGCAGTCCACCAGCAGGCACTGACATTGTTTGGTGCAGCCACGAAAGGACCGACGGAACAATGGAGCTTCCAGACCCACCCCACCGCATCCCGCAGGCGCCCAGCCGCGCCGGAATGAAAGGGCTCACGGTAAGGCAAAAGAAAATCCTTGAGTGCATCCAGCGCTCCATCGCCGACAAGGGATATCCGCCGTCCATGCGGGAAATCGGTGACTCCGTGGGGCTGGCCAGCCTCTCGAGCGTCACCCACCAGCTGACCCAGCTGGAACGCCACGGATACCTGCGCCGGGATCCAAAGCGTCCGCGCGCCATGGAGGTGCTGATTCCCCTGGTATTGGACCACGGAAAGGTTGAGATCCAGGGTGTCAGCTCGCCGTCGTCCCTGCGCAGTTCCAACGGGCTGAACTTTGCCGAGCTCAGCAGCTCCTCCGACACCGCGTTCGTGCCGTTGGTGGGCCGGATCGCCGCTGGCGGGCCCATCCTGGCCGACCAATCGGTGGATGACATCATGCCCCTGCCACGGCAGATTGTGGGCAGCGGAGAGCTGTTCATGCTCAAGGTGCAGGGCGATTCGATGATCGACGCGGCCATCTGTGACGGCGACTGGGTCGTGGTCCGCCAGCAGAACACGGCCAACAACGGCGAGATCGTGGCTGCGCTTCTCGAAGACGAGGCCACGGTGAAAACCTTCCGCCAGCGCGACGGGCACATCTGGCTCCTGCCGCAGAACACCCGCTATGAGCCCATCCTGGGCGACAAGGCCACCATCATGGGCAAGGTTGTCTCGGTGCTGCGCAGCCTGTAATGCGCACACCTGAACCATAAAAGGAAGTGCCCCGCAGGATTGATCCGGCGGGGCACTTCCTGCCTGGACTTCTTGGCAGGGTCTGTTGCTTATATTCCCGAGAGGCGTTGCAGGGAGGCCAAGGCCACGGCCCGGTCCTTCGTGGCCCAGAAGGGCGGCAGCGCGGCCCTCAGGAATCCGCCGTAACTGGCGTTGGCCAGCCTGGAGTCCAGGACGGCCACAACCCCCCTGTCCTGGCTGGAGCGGATCAGCCGGCCCACACCCTGGGCCAGACGCACCGCGGCATGCGTTGCGGAAATGGCGATGAAGCCGTCTCCCCCGCTCTGGGCAACGGCCCTGGCACGGGCGGTGACGAGCGGATCATCCGGACGCGGGAACGGAATCCTGTCAATGACCACAAGCCGGCAGGACGCGCCCTGGACATCGACTCCCTGCCACAGGGACATGGTGCCAAAGAGGCAGGTGTCCGGTTCATCGGCGAATTGCTTGATCAGCCCCGCCATGGACGAATCGCCCTGGCACAAAATCCTTGCCTTGAGCTTCTTGCGCAGCTTCTCCGCCGCTTCCTCCGCGGCACGGCGGGAGGAGAACAACGCCAACGTGCCGCCACCGGCCGCAGTGATAAGCGCTTCGAGCTCATCCAGCTGTTCGGGCGAGGTGCCAAACCCGGGCTTTTGCAGGTGTGCCGCCACGTACAGCATGCCTTGCTTGGGATAGTCGAAGGGAGATCCGACGTCGGCACCGCTCCAGTTGGGTGCGCTGGGGCCCAGCAGGCCCAATCCTCCGGCCGTGGCCTGGAAGGAATCACCAATGGCCAGGGTTGCCGAGGTCAGCACCACCGTCCTGTCGGCGAACAGCCCCTCACGCAGTTTCATGGCGACGCTCAGCGGGGCAATGTTCAGTGTTGCCGGTTCGCCCGCATCGGCCTTCTGGTAGCCCTTGCCCGGGGCGAAGGTCCCGGGGCGGGAGGCCCAGACAACTTCGCGGGCGTCGGCGGCCGACAAGAGGCGTTCACACAGGTCAAAGATCAGGTTCAGCCTGGAACGGGCGATGGAGCGTCCGCCGTCAACCGAGGCGTTGCCATCGGGTTTGGAGTCCGACAGCGCGGCACGGACGGCGTCGCGCACCTGGCCAATGGCCTGGCTTTGCCCGTCGTTGAGCCCGTTGGGAAGCAAGCCTTCCGGGATGCCCGCCAGGACCATGTCCAAGGCCGTTGCACTGGCGTGCAGGGAGTCAACGGACACACCCGTGTGTTTGCGGGTGCTGGAGGCGGCGGACTGGACCATTTGCACGGACAGTTGGCCGGTGACGGCGCCGGTGACCCGGTCCTGCAGCTCATGGGCCTCATCAACCACCACCACGTCGTACTCCGGCAGGACGGCGATGCCCTCGAACGCGCTGATCGCCAGCATGGCGTGGTTGGTCACCACAATGTCGGCATCGGCACCGCGCGCCCTGGCCAGTTCTGAGAAACACTCGGTGGCAAGTGGGCACCTCTGTGCGCCGAGGCATTCCATGGAGGTGACCGAAACCTGCCGCCAGGCACGGTCTGTCACACCGGGAACCAGCTCGTCGCGGTCTCCCGTCTCGGTCTCCTGCGCCCATTCGTGCAGCCGCACCACTTCCTTGCCCAAGGCAGAGGTGGGACCGGAGGAGGAACCTGCCAAATGGGTGACGCTGGAATCCTCGCCGAGGGTGAACAGCGCCCCGACTCCGGTGTCCTCCGTGGGGAAGCCGCCGCCGAGTTTTTGTTTGCACACATAGTTGCTGCGTCCCTTGACCAGGGCAACGTCGATGGGGCGCGGCAGGACCGGTTCCAGGGCAGCCAGCAGCCGGGGCACGTCACGGCCCACAATCTGGGCCTGCAGGGCCAGTGTTGCCGTGGCAACCACTGATGGTTTCTCGCTCGTGAGGGAGTTCACGATAAGCGGGATCAGGTAGGCGAGGGATTTTCCTGTGCCTGTTCCGGCCTGCACCAGGAGGTGTTCGTTCTTTTCAATGGCGTCCACCACCCGGCGCACCATTTCGTGCTGGCCGTCGCGCCGTTGTCCGCCCATGGCAGCGACTGCCCTGTCCAGGAGTTCAAGGGCCTGCTGGGACTGTTCGCTCTCAGGCATGCTGGACAAACGGTTCAACTTCAGCGGCCAGGTCTTCACGGACCCGGACATTGGCCAGGGTTCCGTGTTCGCCGTGTTCCAGGTTGATGATTTCTGCATCGCTGCGGTGCAATTTGTTCAACACATCGCCGCGGTCGTAGGGGATCAAGAGGGTCAGGTTCACGCTTGGATGCGGGATCCCCTCGCTGATGGCTTCCAGCAGTTCCGGGATGCCCTGGCCGGTGCGGGCGGAGACCACCACGGTGCGTGGTTCTCGCAGCCGCAGCCTTTCCACGACAATGGGGTCGGCGATGTCTGCCTTGTTCAAGATGATGATCTCAGGGATCTGCAGTGCCCCGACTTCGGCAAACACAGTCCGGACGGCCTGGATCTGGCCTTCGGGATCGGGGTGTGCAGCGTCCACAATGTGCAGGATCAAGTCCGCGTCCGCCACTTCCTCCAGGGTGGACCGGAATGCTTCCACGAGCTGGGTGGGCAGTGAGCGGACAAAGCCGACCGTGTCCACCAGGGTGTAGCCGAGGCCGTCCGCCGTTTCGGTCTTGCGCACCGTGGGGTCGAGGGTGGCAAACAAGGCGTTTTCCACCAGCACGCCGGCATCCGTCAGTCGGTTGAGCAGGGA
>JBBSQT010000086.1:0-7654 GCA_038243775.1 Actinomycetales bacterium
CCCGCAGGCCGCCGCAAACAGCACTACGTGGAGGCGCTGGTCCCGGATTCTTCGCAGGGGCCAGCTGATGAGAAGTGCCAGCGGGAGGCCCACAATGACCGCGACGGGTAAACCATAAATCAAGAAAAATGCCCGGAGGCCAAAACCCAATCCATTGCTCCCGTTGACGACGTCACCCGGCACAACCAGCCGAAGCATCAGAGAAAGAAGGTGCTGAACCAACCGATCAGGACGGCTGCCACGCCGTAGCGCATGCTGAACTTATCGCTCCTGGCCCACATGGCTTCTTGGGCCTGGTTGGCGCGCCGGGCCCGATTGGCAGACCCATCACCGCTGTCAGCTGTCCGGAAATTCACCTCTGCACCCGGATTCATCGCATCAGCTGCTCTCTTGAACTCAGACGGCCGCCGCTGAAGCAATCAGGACCGGCGAGACCTGGCCGTCCCAGCTGGCCGTGAGCGAATGCCCGCCCAGCGATGGGCCCGCGGTGTCGATGTCGCGCAGGATGGCGAGGTTTATCGGCCCGCCGGGGATGTTGGTGACTCCCGCGTTCGTGGTGGGAACGCCACAGCGCAACTCCGGAAGACCGGCGTCGGGCGATCCGGTGCTGCCCAGGAGAACGGTGGGAGGCAGGATTTCCGCACCGTCACCGGCTGCCAGGGTTTCCACGGCCTGCGGCTTGCCGGTCAGCAGAGCGGCGGCGAGTTCGCTGACGTAGACGGGATCGGCCGTGGCATCGTAGACCCAGCGCCGGCCAAGGACCGAGTGTTCCATGGTGGTGATGAGGAAGTTCTCGGCACCGGCCAGTGGTGCGCCCCGGTAGGTCAGCGGCACCTGGTAGGTTTTGCCGTCGACGGCGACCAGGTGCGTTTCGATGCCGACCTCGCCGGCCGGGTCGTCGAACCGGAAGGCGCCGAGCCGCACCATGGTGGAGGCGTCGCCACGAAACCACGGCTGCGACGGCAGCCACGCCATGAGAAGTTCGGACTTGGACGGGCTCAACTGTGCGTTGTGGATAACGGCCATGCGCCCCAGTCTAGGCGGTTACCCGCGCTGCTGCCGCTCTTCCGCCTCCGCACGCACGGTTGCGGCCTCGGCGTTCCGGCCGCCGGCTTCAAGGCAGTCGGCCAGCTGGTGGCGCACAATCTCCTGCCCCTGGGAGTCCCCCTCGAGTTCTTCCACCACGCTGCGATAGATGCTCACGGCGTCGTCATGTCGTTGGGCATTGTCCAGCATATGGGCGGCCTGCAAGAGCGTCAGGACGGACTGCTGCTGCGCATCCTCAAGGGTTTCCAACGCACTGGCAGCCTGCAGCGCCTGCGCCACCGCCGCATCCACATCACCCTGCCGGAACAGGTGGCGGGCACGGATGAGCTGGATCTGCGCGGCCTGAACTGCCGAACCGGCCTGCTCCGCCAGCGTGTTGGCGGTCTCGATCGCGGCGGCGGCCTGCTCGTCGTCGTCCATGCTCAATATTTCTGCGAGCTGCATGTTCGCCGCCACGAGGGTGTGGGGCTCAATGCCGGCGAGCCCGGTTTCCAGTGCGCCCGCCAGCGTGTCCACGGCTTTTCCGGCTGCCAGGGCGGCCGGCTCGAGATGGCCCGCTTCCTGGTAGGTGGAGCTGACGGCAAGATGGAGCTGCGCCACCCGGTCCGCCTCACCGTTGGCTGCAAAGCCTTCAATTCCCAGTGCCCAGGCGTTCAACGCCCCGCCCACTTCACCGGCCCCGCGCAAAGCCATGCCGAGCAGCTCGTAAAGCTCCCCGCGGTCATGGTCGTCAATGTCCAGGCCGGAATTGTTGAGGGTCTCGTCGATGACCTCGATGGCTTCCTCATGGGATTCATGCTCGAGCAGGTCCCTGGCCAGGGAGTGGGCCAGCCCCAGGACGAACGGGGATTCGGCCAGCTGGGCCTGCTGGATGCCGAAGCGCAAGCTGGCACGGTATTCCTCCGTGCGGCCCATGTCGGCCAGGATGGCGGCCGTGAGCTGGATGGACTGTGCAACAGTCTCGCGTGCGCCCAGTCCCAATAGCAGGTCCGTGGACTCCTCGGCGTCGGCCAGGGCCTCGCTGAGTTTGCCGCGTTGTGCCGCCAGCCGCGCCCGCAGCCCCAGGCTTGTCGCCCTCCGGACAGCAGACGTTTCCAGTTCCAGGTTCCGCCCCAGCCAGGTGGTCACTTCCTCGGGGTTATCCGATTCAATGGCCAGCCGCAGCCTGAGTGAGGAGTGCTGCGCCCGGGCCCGGCGAAGGCCCGCCTCAGCGGGCGCGATGGTGGGCGCGGGCGCGGCAGCGGGCGCGGGCGCATCCGTGCGCGCGGCTGCGGCAGCCCACTCGGTGACGGCCTGGTCCATGTCGGCCAGGGCGAGTCGGGCCTGTTCCAGCTGTCCGGCCTCGGTCATGATGTGCCCGCGCTCCGCGTGGAGCATGCAGCGGGCTTCGGGGTGGTGGTCCAGGTCCGCCAGTTCCGCGGTGATCAGGGTCAGCTTTTCCTCGTTGCCCTCAACCGTGTTGGGGCCGGCCAGCACTTCCGCCGTGCGTTCGGTCAGCGCCGCCAGCACCTCGTCCCCGGCAGCACGCAAGGCTGCGGCGCGGAGCTCGACTGCCGCACGCAGCAACGCCCGGCTCTGTTCCCCCGCCATGCTGGCGTGGATGCCGATGGCCGCGTTGTGCAGGGAGGCCAGCTCACGGGGATCCCCTGTGCCGCGCACACCGCTGGCGCAGGCGGCCAGTGCCGCGTCAAACTGTCCCGTTGTTGCCAGATCGATGGCACGGACACGGCATTCTTCACTGCTGCGCGGTTCGACGGCGGGACGCGGGGCGGGCCTGCTGAACGTCTCGGGACCCAGCGGCAGCGGATGGCTTTCGGCCACCATGTCCCGGCGTCCGTCAACCTTCCTGGCATGCCAGTCGTTGCCGTTGCGGGCATCAAAATCCACTGCCAGGGCAGCCGCAGCGGCCCAGCACAGGGGTGCCAGTTCGGCCGCTGAGAGCACACCGGTACGCTGCCCGAGGAAGGGATCGAGCGCGGGGCTCTCCGATCCCCGGATGGGAATCCCGCCGTGCCCTGCCAGCACCACCTTCTCCAGCAACAGTGCCAGTGCGGTGAGGAAGTTCATGTGCTTGCGATGCGACAGCGGGTCATGGGCCAGCCAGGCCAGGTGCCGCTCGGCCAGGGCGACGCCGCGCGCCTCATTGCCGGTGACTGCGCAGAAGGCCACATGGTTGGCGACGATGCCCAGGTTGTCGGCGCTGTTCCGGGCCGCCCTCAGGCTGCGCCGGTGCAGCGAGTCCAGGCCGTCGACGGCGCCGGCACGCAACAGCGGCAGCAGGGCCACGGCGATCGCATTTTCCGGTTCCTCGCCGCAGCTGAACCCGCCGTCCATGATGTCCTCGAATTCACCCATTCCCTGATCCAGCTCACCAATGCTCAGGTAATACTCCATGGTCACTGAACGGACACAGGCGTCGCAATGGGAGTATTCATCACGCTTGGTGGAGGTCAGGGTGCGGAACGCGTCCTGGGCCTCATCGAGGTGGCCATCGTAAAAAGCCGCTTCGAAGCGGGCCATGACCACCCCGGACCGCCCCAGGTTGGCCCGCCGGTAATGCCCCTCCATGTCTTCCAGGACGGCGGCGACCTGTTCACGGGAGAACCGGGGGTCGGCACCGAGCACGCCCACCATCCATTTGAACTGCCACATGAGGTCACTGCCTTCATCGGGCTCGACCGGGAACGTGAGGGGATCGCCGTCGTGCTTGGCCAGGCACCAGGCGAAGTTGGTCAGGAACGTGTCCGTGTCGCCCGACATTTGGGCGTTGTTGCCGAGGAGCAGGCGCACCCGGTATTCCCCGGATTCATCGCCCTGTTCGACGGCGAGCGCCAGCGCCTTGTTTAGGAGGGCGGCCAGTTCGGTCCCCCACGGGGCATCCGCGGCCTCGTTGATGAGTTGTTCAAGTTCTTCGGTGGTGCTCATGTCTTCCCTCAATCTGGCCGGTGGACGGCGCGCGATGCAGGCGGTGTGGTTGCGCGGTGCTTCCATGGCACAGCCGCAGCGGTTCAGGTTTAGTGGCTCAGGCTCAGCTGGACCAGGTCGCTGAGCGATTCGGTGAGCAGGCTGCGCTGTGCGGCGCCCAAGGGCAGGTGGGCGGCGAGCATCGACTGGACGTACAGCAGCTTCATGGTCCGGTTGAACACTGCCTCGTCGCTGCTTTGGGCCAGCGTGCGGATGAGCGGGTTGTCCCAATTGGCGCACAGCGTGGCCTGTGCCAGCGGGCTGCTGAATTGCGCCGCGGCCTCCAGCGACTTTCCGGCCTGGGCCAGCACCCCGTTCCACAAGGAGTTGGACACCCTGCGGGCGGCACTTCGCTGCAGTCCGCGCAGCACCGAGTCATCGGCCAGGTACAGGGCGGCCACGTCCGCCGGGGCGAAGCTGCGCACACTCACCTGGACGTCAAAGGACCGCAACACGGCACTGGCGCGTTGTTCAAAAGCGAGCACCGTGGCACGCTCGGCCAGTGCCGGCACGGCGAGCGTATCCAGCAGCGAGGCGAGCGCAACCGACTCCACGACGGCGCCTTCAAAGAGGAACGGCAGACGGCGGATGATCTCCGCGTCATACACGTAGCCGCCGTTGACCACCGGTTCCTCGGCCGGGACGATCGCGGCAATCTGCCGGAACTCCTCCAACGACTCGGTGTACCGGATGGTCTTCCGTCGTGACACCAAATCCTCGATGGTCATCCGTCCCGCAGTGGTCTCCAGGCTGAGCCAGCGCGTGAGGAATGAGGCAAGCTCGTCGTCGTACGCCACCAGCGACTTCAAGCCCAGGTGGTGGATCGCGACAAACTCCGCCAGTTTGTTCGGGTTTCCGGTCCCCATGCGGATGATCCACGCGCGCAGGGCCGCGCCGAGCTCGGTCCGGGTGATCTCGAGGGATTCGTCGGCGACGAGCGACTCGCGGGACGCCGTGGGCTTGAGCCCGGTGGAATCGACGACGGCGCGCACAAAGAAGGCCCATTCCGGCAGCAGGTCCTGGCTGCGTTCCTCAACGAGCAAGCCGCCCAGGTACACGGAGTGCGCGGCGCGGGCGGCGGGCGGAGGCGTGAACGGGAGGACGAAGGCGGTGCCGCGGGTGCCGGTGGCGGGGCTGGCCAGTTCGATGGCGTCAAACGGGCGGGCACCGATCAGCTCGGTGCCCAGCTCCATGATCTCGTTGCGGCGCTCGGAGCGTTCCGCCCCGCACAGCGCAAACACCGGTGGCTGGTTGATGGTGTCGAAACCGCCCCTGCCGTCGGCAATCAGGATGGGCACCGGCAGGTGGCGGGCGTAGCGGGTGGCCAGCTCGGTGACTTGCGCGCGGTGGCACAGTTCGGCGTCGTCGGCGCGGGGGCGCAGTTTCACGCTGGTTCCCACGGGAAGGTCGACGCCGGGCAGTTCTCTCACGCTGAATGTCCCGGCCGCGGAGCCCACCCACCGCACGGCATTCTCGCCGGCCTTGCGCGAAACCACCACGATTTCGTCGGCCACCATGAAGCAGGCGAGCAGGCCGATCCCGAACTGCCCCAGCAGATCCTGGCGCGGCATGTCAAGGAGGTCACGCTTGGAGCTGCGGCCCACCGTGGCCAGCAGCTGCGCCACTTCCTCCGCGGTCAGGCCGATGCCGTCGTCGTCGATCCGGAATTCGGGATTGTCCGGGCTGGCCGGAAAAATGCGGATCTCCCCGCTCCCGTGGCCAACCCCGTAGCCAGAGGCTTGACGCCGGGCCACGATGGCGTCGCGCCCGTTTTGGATCAGCTCGCGCAGATATACCTGGGGGCCGGAGTAAATGTGCCGGCTCAACAAATCAACAACGCCGTGCAGGTCAACTTGGAACGGACGGGACTCGGACCCAACAGCGAAACTCATGCCCTCAATCCTATCGGCAGGCACTGACATTCTCGGCCCACCGCCCAAAGCACGACGGCGGGAGGCCGCCTTCTGCGAGAAGGCGGCCTCCCGCCGTCGTACCGAGTGGGAGAGCGTTTGGGGAAAATGCCCCATTGCTGCCCCAGCGTTGATCAAAAGACGACCATTGGTGGGATAGCGTTCGAAATGGGGTTGGGTTAGACGTCCAGGTGGGTGGGGCCGAACATCTTCAACAGCACGTCGACCACGACGACGTTGGGCCCGTCCGCGGCGAAGCCCTCCTTCAACGCGTCCCCGACATCCCCGGGCGCAACCCGGCGGGCCGGGACGCCGAAGGACTCAGCCAGCTTGACAAAGTCGGGCCGGGCCAGCTCGGTGTGGGTGGCCTTGCCGAAGGCGTCGACCATGTATTCGCGCAGGATGCCGTAGCCCCCGTCGTCCACAATGAGCCAGGTGACCGGCGCGTTGTGCTGCCTGGCCGTGGCCAATTCAGCGATGGAGTACATGGAGGAACCGTCTCCTGCCACCGCCAGCACCCGGGCCGGCCTGCCCTGGCTTTCCAGCCCGAGCGCCCCGCCAATGGCAGCCGGGAAGCCGTAGCCGAGGCCGCCGGCTCCCTGGGCGGAGTGGAACTGGCCGTCCTTGGAATCCCAGCAGCTCCAGCCCCAGTAGGCGGAGATGGTCATGTCCCAAAAGGTCTGCATGTCTGCGGGGACGGCTTCGCGGATGTCGGCCATGAACGTCCGTTCCAGGCCCAGGTCCTGCCCGTCCAGCCGGGCCTGCACCTTGGCGAGCGTTTCGGCGACCACGGTCTGCGGCGATTTCCCGTGCCAGTTCGCGTCGGTGCTCAGCGAGGCGTCGAGCACCTCGTCGAGCGCACGCAGGGCCTGGCCGGCGTCGGCACGGATGCCCAGGGCGGGCCGGTTGGATTCCAGGACGCGCGGTTCGGCGTCGATCTGGATGATGCGCCCGCGCGGCTCCATCGTGAAGTAGTTGCTGGAGACCTCCCCCATCGATGAACCCACGACCACCAGCACGTCGGCGTCTTCAAGCACTTCGGTCACGTAGCGGTCCTCCATCCACGACTGCAGCGAAAGCTCGTGGTTCCACGGGAATGCACCGTTGCCGCCGGGCGTGCACACCACGGGGGCGTTGAGCTTTTCGGCAATGGAGAGCAGCTGCTTTTCCGCTTGGCCGCGGCGGGTGCCGCCGCCGGCCACAATCGCAGGGCGCTTGGCGGCGGTCAGCCACTTGACGGCTTCGCGGACAAGTTCGACGCGCGGCGGGTTGTCGAACGGTTCGGCGAGGGCATCCTCGACGGCCGGCACGAAGATGGAGTCCAGCAGCACGTTTTGCGGCACCTCAACCCAGACTGGTCCCTGCGGGGAGGACACTGCCTCGGTCCAGGCGTCTTGGATGGCGGAGGGGATGCCGGAGGCGTGCTGGATGAGCCGCTGGCTCTTCGTCACGTTCGCGGCGGAGGCCTTCTGGTCATCGAGCTGGTGCAGCATGCCCTTGCGGCGGGCACCCAAGCCTTCCAACGGGATCTGGCTGGCGACAACAATCATGGGCACGCCGGTGGCATACGCCTCCTGCAGCCCTGCCAGCGCCGTGAGGGCGCCGGGTCCAGTGGAGAGGAACAGCACGCCCACTTCGCCCGTGGCGCGGGAGTAGCCGTCGGCTGCGAAGGCCGAGTTGTTCTCCACGCGGGAGGAGACAAAGTGCAGCGGCGAGCGGCTGAGCGCATCAAA
>JBBSQT010000087.1:0-7649 GCA_038243775.1 Actinomycetales bacterium
AGGGAGACCAGCGAGATGAGACCACTTCGATACTCGATCAACGTCACACTTGACGGCTGCTGCCATCACGAGGCAGGGCTCCCACCCGATGAGGAGTCGATGCGCTACTGGACTGCTGAGATGGAAAAAGCCGATGCATTGCTATTTGGCAGGGCGACCTACGAGATGATGGAGTCGGCCTGGCGGAAGCCAGCCATGGGTTCGTGGCCCGACTGGATGGATGAGTGGGAGATCCCCTTCGCCGAGACGATCGACCGGGCCAAGAAGTACGTCGTGTCGAGCACGCTGAGCGGGGTCGGCTGGCACGGTGAGCTGGTGCGTGGCGACTTGGGCCAAGCCGTGCGCCGGCTCAAGGAGGGGCCGGGCGAGGGCCTGTGGGTGGGCGGGGTGACGCTCCCCTTGGCGTTGGCAGATCTGGGACTAATCGACGAGTACGAGTTCCTTGTTCAGCCGATCCTTGCTGGACACGGCCCGACATTGCTCGCCGGTCTGCGCGAGCGCATCCAGCTCGAGCTCGTGGATTGCCATGAGTTCCGAACGGGTGCAGTCGCCCTGCGATACCGGCCCGCGCGAGTAACAGCGTGACGTGATTGTCCGGGTACGTTTGAGCGGGTGAGAGCCGGAACGATGCTGTGCAAGGATCTCGTGACGTGACTATCGAGGACCATTCGGGCTGGCTGGACTGGTCCGAAGCGTTCGGCATTGTCGTCGAGGAACAGCCCGCTGTTTGAGATCTCGCCTCCTGTACGAGCCAGTGTCTACAGTGGTTCTAGATTCGAGGCTGCCGTTCAGCAAGGATGAGGTCGGCACTTGTCGTTCCGTTCTCGCAGGCTTGGTTGGCAAATCATCTTGCTCCCCGCCTAGAGTGATCTTATGTTTACCGCCTTCTGGATTTGTGCCGGCCTGACCCTCATCAGCGCTCTCGTCAGCGCCGGATACGCAACGGCAGCATGGCGGGCGGCAAGCGCCGAGAGCCGGGTTCCTTCAATGTATGCCCTGGCAAGAAGCGTGGCTCTCGTTGTCGTGGCCGTTATTGGCTTGTTCAGTGCCTCTGTTGCGTTCGTGGCAGCGGCGGCGTTGGCCATGATCATCGTCCAAGGTCTCGATGCAGTCATTGGAGTTTTTATCCGTGATCGAGTGAAGACTATCGGTCCCGCGATCACATCTCTCGTCAACGTGGCAGCACTCATCTGGATGCTCGCTTCTTGACCGGTCCAAGGGTTCCGAATTGGTGTCTTGGTTGATCGCCATTGAGGCTTGGGATGGACCCCGGGGCCGGATACATCGACTGCCAAGACTTAGATGACATCAACGTCAACCACTCGGCGGAGTCCACTGTGCCTGCCAAACCTTGCTGACAAGCGGGACGGCGGAGGGAGCTTCGGTTCGATCGGGCAGACACACCCCCGACTTGTGCCATTCGTTGCAATCCATTCGATGCAAGGCATTCGATGCCGGAGCTGCACTGTTGTTTGTGACGGCAGGCGCGTCACACCGCCCACCCCGGCAACTGATGCCGCGGAGGCGGCAAGCATATGCTGGGAACTGTGAACAAGAGCGCATATCCCTTTGTCATCATCGGCGGCATCAGCCTTCTAGCAGGAGGGGTGGTTTCGGCTGCCAGCGCGGGCAGCCCGAGCTACTTTTCCGCCTGGGCGGTCGCCTACCTGGTGCTGGTGTGCGGTGTGGCCCAAGTGGTTCTGGGGATGGGCCAGGCCGGCCTGGCCTCCCAGTTTCCCGGCGTCGGACTGCTCGCCGCGCAGGTCGTTGCGCTTAACCTCTCCAACACGGCAGTCCTCCTCGGCACCCTGGCCGCCATCCCGGTGGTGACGTATCTCGGGGCCGCACTCCTCGTCGTCGCCCTTGTCCTGTTCATCTGGGGAGTCCGCGGCCACCGGGCGCACAACGCACGGCTCCTGTGGGGATTCCGGATTATGGTGGTCGTGTTGCTGGTCAGCGCGCCGATCGGCCTTGTCATCTCGCACCTTCGCGCAGGCTAGCCGCCGGACCTGCCTGCCACGCGGGCCACTGCCGCATAATCCTTGGTGAAGCTCTCGCCGTCGGCATCGATGGCCGCCAATGCCATCGAGCAGTTCACGCAGCTTCTCCGAAGACGTCAGCCCGTGTCCGCCGTGGGCCGGCACCACATCCAACCATTGTGCCCGTGTTTGGCGAGTTCCTATGTGCACCCACCCTGTTCCGGCGCGGACGGAGCAGGGGCAGCTGTTCTTTATGCGGGTCCGAATTCCACGTCCTGGGTGGGAATCACCGCTGCAGTGCGGCCGGGTGCACGCTGGAATTGCCAGTATAGGTTGGTGTGTGCAATGACCTGCTGTGGCGGCGGGGCTCCCCACTCACTGCGGTCGGAAGCCGTGTGGGCGTCGGCAACCAGGGCGACGTCGTAGCCGCGGGTGAAGGCACCGTGGATGGTGGAGCGGATGCAGGCGTCGCTCTCGGCCCCGGCCACCACCAGCCGGCCAACCCCGGCGGCCGCAAGAATTTCCTCCAGCGCGGTTTCCTCGAAGGAGTCGCCATACTTCTTGTGCACGAGAGGTTCTGAATCGTTCCGGACCAATTCCGGCACGTACTCCCAGCCCGGCGTGCCGAAGGGCAGGCCCTCATCCGAGTGCTGGACCCAGACGACGGGGGTCCCGGAGTCCCGGGCCTTGTCCACGAGTGCGCGAATGTTGGCGATCACCGGCTCCGGCTCGAAGGCTTCCTCCATGACGCACTTCTGTACGTCGATGATCACCAGCGCTGTACTGCTGCGGTGTGAGAGTGTGCTCATGCGGCTTATCTCCGTGCTGTTGTTGGCGGCTGACGCACAACACATTACGCCCCAGGTCTGGGCATGAAAACACCCGCCCGGTTTTTGGTACCGGGCGGGTGCGGACGGAGACTCTGGAGCGGCTATTGGACGACAAGCACCGGAACCGGTGACTGGTTCACGACGGAGGCGCTGACTGAGCCCAAGAGCAGGCTCATCAGCCCGCCGTGGCCGCGCCGGCCCACCACCAGCATTCGGGCACCCTCGGCCACGGAGACCAGGCCCGTTGCGGCCAGGCCCTGGATCAGTCGGGCGGTCACCGTGCCCGGCACGTCGTCGCCGAAGGCCTGAAACAGTGCGTCGACCAATATCTGGCGGGCACCTTCCTCGAAACTGCCAATCCCCATGGCAGCGTAGCTGGAGTGTTTCGTGGGCATCTCCCACACTGCCACGGCATCCACGACACCGCCCAGTTCACGGGCCAGCCTGGCACCTTCCTTCAACGCGTTCACCGAGGCTGCGGAACCATCCACGCCAACAACAATGCGGACCTCTGAGGCGACTTCAGACACGGGTTACTCCTTCGCAACAACGGGCCATTCCCGTTGCCTCCATTCTCCCGTACAAAGTCGAAAAGACGGTATTTGTACCCACAATGCTGCCAATGGCCAACGGCCGACGCCGGATTGGGCCTAGGGTGCCTTGGGTTCAGCCGGGGGTGCGGGCTGCTCCGTTGTGGTGCCGCCCTGGCCCGGCTGGGCCGGCTGGGGCGGCTGGGGCGACGGCTCCTGCGGGGTGGCCTCGGGTGCCGACTGTTGAGGGGCCGGTTGCGCGGGGACGGCAGGTGCTGCCGGTGATTCCGAGGGCACCGGTGCGGGCCGGGCCGGTTCGGACTGTGCCGGTTCGGGCTGTGCCGGTGCGGGCTGTGCCGGTTCCTGGGGTGGTTCCGGCTGCGTCCGGGTCTCGGGACCCGGAGGCAACTGGTAGTCGCCGGGTATGGGATCGATGAGGCCTGCAATGAACGGCGCCGTGGGTGCCAGCATGGAGGCTGGCGGCTGGTTCAGGGCGCTCCCCTGATAGGCCGGGTTGGTGGCTGCGGCATTCATGACTGCGGCCCACTGGCTGCCGGCCAGGTCGGCGCCGTCCACACCCGGATAGTATTTTCCGTTGATGGTGATGTCCTGGTTGACCCACTGGGGCCCGGTGCCTTGGTAGCTGCCAAACCAGGCGGCCGTGGAAATCCCGGTGGTGGCGCCGATGGTCCAGGTGTCAATGTTGCCGTCCGTGGTGCCCGTCTTGGCGAAGGCGTTGGCTTTCTCGTTCAATGGAACGTACCAGCCGGAACCAATGGTCAGGACATTCTTCAGGGCGTGGCTCACGCCCGCCGCCACGTCCTGGCTCATGGTCCGCTGGCAGTCTGCCTTCGGAACCGGGTAGGAAGTGCCGGCGGCGTCCTCAATCGAGGTCAGGGCAACCGGATTGCAGCGGATGCCACCGCTGGCGAACGTGGCCATGGCCGTGGCCATGTCGATCGGGGCCACATTCTGGGTGCCGATCAGGTTCGCAATGTTGTCGAGGTTGTAGGGTGCGTTGGACCTGCCGTCCTTCATCCCGGCCGCCGAAGCCATCTTTTGGATGTTGCAGAAGTCAAGTGCCGTGGCCGTTTGGAAGGTGACCGTGTTGATGGAGCGGTACAGGCCCTCCTCGGCGCTCATGGAGAAGTAATGGTTGGGGTCGTCGTTGGGCAGCAGGAAACTTCCGGGCATGGTTGGATCGTATTCACCGGTGGTCTCGCCACAACTGTTCTTCCACGGATACCCCTGGGGATACCGCTGCACCGCGCCGTTGATGCTGGTCATCATGGAGTGCCCGCTGTTGAGCCATTCGGCGAACACGAAGGGCTTGAACGTTGAGCCGATGGGGAATCCTCCGGCACCGTGCAGGGCCTGACCGTTGGCGTCATTGACGGGCAGTGCAAAGTTTCCCATATAGTTCCCCGGTGCCGTGGCCGGGTTGTAGTTCGTGTTTTGTGCCATGGCCAGCACATTGCCTGTTTTCGGCTGGACGCTGACGACGGCGGCACCCCGCTGGAGCGGGTCGGTGGCACCCATGGTGGCGGTCGCCTGGTCCTGGGCCACCTTTTGCAGGGCCGGGTCCAGGGTGGTCTTGATCGTGAGACCGCCCTGGTAGAGAAGCTTCGCCCGTTCCTCCTCGGTGGCACCGAAGGAGGTGTCGTTGAGGATCAGCTGCTGGACATAGTCACAAAAGTAGGGGGCGGTGCCGGCTGCGGCGCAACCCTGTGCCGTCTGGGTCAGGTGGAGTTCCAGGGGAGCCTTGATGGCCGCGTCGTGGTCTTCCTTGGTGATCATTTTCTGGATCAGCATGCGGTTCAGCACATCATTGCGGCGCTCCACCACCTTGTCCGGTGCCGTGAGGGGATCGTAGAAACTTGGCCGGTTGACCACCCCGGCCAGGGCCGCAGCCTGGGGCAGGGTCAGGTCCTTGGCGGTGGTGCCAAAGTAGAGCTTGGCTGCGGATTCAATTCCGTACGCGCCGTTGCCGAAGTAGATAATGTTCAAGTATCCGGCCAGGATCTCATTCTTGGACATTTTCTTTTCCAGGCCAATGGCCAGCTGGATTTCCTTGACCTTGTCCGCCACGGTCTTCTCCGCGCCCAGCTTGGCTTGGTCCGTCTTGCCCTCCGCCACCAGCTTTTCAATCAGCATGTTATTCACATATTGCTGGGTGATGGTGGAGGCGCCCTGCCGGCTGCCCTGGACGGTTGCCACGAGGGCCCGGGCTATGCCCTTCAGGTCCACTCCCCCATGCTCATAGAACCTGTCATCCTCAATGGCGACGACGCCGTTCTTGACGAAGGGGGACATGGCATCAAAGCCGACCACCTGGCGGTCCTGGGCGTACAGGGTGGCGATGGTGGATCCGTCGGCGGCCAGCACCTTGCTGGCCTGGGCCGGTGCCTTGAAGTCGAGGCCGGTTGGAACAACGGAGAGGAACTTGTCGGCGCTGCCAACAGCTGCCGTTGCCACAATCCCCATGGGTGCGAACAG
This sequence comes from Actinomycetales bacterium, assembly GCA_038243775.1. GTDB lineage: Bacteria > Actinomycetota > Actinomycetes > Actinomycetales > Micrococcaceae > Specibacter. The sequence continues at coordinate 5,836 of JBBSQT010000087.1, forward strand.
GGCTGCCAGGAGCACTCCCGACACGGCGCACACAATGAAAAGGCGCAGCCAATTGGATGCCGTCTTTTCAAGACCCAGTTCTTTACCCGCTGTTCCTCTGGCCATAAGCCAATGTCCCCTCACCTCTTGCCACACGACGAAAATGCATACACATTGTCCCATGTTCCTACGAAAAAATGAGTGTTGGCTGAAAACGGGCCCCGGACTTGAGGCGTGCCACCGCAGCAAGTTGACCGTTTCCTCCCCCGGACCCGCTGTCGGTCGGCGAGACCGTGGACCAGGCACGGCTGCGGCCCGCCATTGCCGCCGGGTGCCCTGAGCTGGGTGGGAACACGGTCCGGGAGGCGTTGCGGAAGAACCAAGACCGGGCAGACAGTCAGGGACTGGTGTGGCATGTCACAAAACACCTGCAAAGCAGCAAGGTCAAGGTCGTGGCTCGATTCGCCCACGACTTCCAGGCGTTTGACACACTCAGCCTGGCCAGGAGCCTGGCCAGGAGCCTGGCCAGGCTCCTGGCCAGAAGTTTGAACAACAAACTCGCAGCCGTGGACCGGACTTTGGACGCCCTGGTGCACGTCAACACCTCCGGGAGGACAGCTAATCCGGTCTGCCGCCGGACCAGGTTGGCGCGTTAATCCAGGAACTTCCCGCGTCTGGGCGCATCCGCATCAAGGACTTCATGACCCTCGCCATCAGCAGTGGCGATGAGTTGCGGGTGCGTGCTTGTTTCCACAGTCTCCACCGCTTGAGGACCAGCTGGCGCAGGAGGCACCGTCCGGCGTCGAACTTAGGGAACCGTCCATGGGCATGTCCGGGACTTTGAAGTGGCCACCCAGGAGGGTGCCGCCGCGGTGCGGGCAGGACAGGCAATTTGTGGTCCGCGGGCCCTGCCCAACAGCCATGATTGGCCCGACGCACGGGAAATAGGCGGGCGCAATGGCGGCGGGGCGGGCGCCGGAGTCGTATGCTACGGGCATGGCTAAATTCTTTGACGTCCATCCCCACGATCCGCAGGCGCGTTCCGTCCACCAGATTGTGGACATCCTCAAATCCGGCGGCCTGATCGCCTACCCCACGGATTCCTGCTACGCGCTCGGGGCGCAGCTGGGCAACCGGGAGGCGCTGGACCGGATCCGCACCATCCGGAAACTGGACAGCAAGCACCACTTCACACTGGTCTGCAAGGACTTTGCCCAGCTGGGCCAGTTTGTCATGGTGGACAACGACATTTTCCGCAGCATCAAGGCGGTGACCCCAGGGCCGTACACGTTCATCCTGCCGGCCACCAAGGAGGTGCCCAAGCGGCTGGCGCACCCGAAGAAGAAGACGGTCGGCGTGCGCATCCCGGACAGCCGCCTGATCCACGACATCCTCGAGGAGCTGGGCGAACCCATGCTCTCAAGCACGCTGCTGCTGCCCGACGAGGAGGAACCCCTGACGCAGGGCTGGGAAATCAAGGAAGCCCTGGACCATGTGGTCGACGCCGTGATCGAATCCGGGGACGTGGGTGCCGAACCCACCACCGTGGTGGACTTCTCCAGCGGCTACGCCGAAGTGGTGCGCCGCGGCACGGGAGACCCCTCCCGGTTCGAGTAACCGCCCGCTCAATTTTTTGTGTGTTGCACCCACGATGCACCCATCCGAAACAAAGGAGTTTTACGATGACGCCCAATAAAGCAAAACACTCCGGCTACACCGTTCCGGGCCTGTCACTGCACGACGGGCACAAGGTTGCCGCACTGCTCCAGTCGCGCCTGCACGCCTTGAACGACCTCCAGCTCACCCTCAAGCACGCGCACTGGAACGTGGTGGGC
>JBBSQT010000088.1:0-7625 GCA_038243775.1 Actinomycetales bacterium
GCAGCAGGTGGGCGAAGTTGCTGCCAACATCCGCAAGCTGCGCAAGTCCGACCCGTACAAGGGCAAGGGCATTCGCTACGCCGGCGAGATCATCCGCCGCAAGGTCGGAAAGGCTGGTAAGTAACCATGGCACTATCCGTAAGAGGAAAGTCCAGGGCCGCAGCACGCGGCCGTCGTCACCTGCGAGTGCGCAAGCGCGTCAGCGGCAACGCTGCACGTCCGCGTCTGGTTGTTAACCGCTCCGCTCGTCACGTATTCGTCCAGGTCATCGATGACACCCAGGGCCTGACCCTGGCTTCGGCATCAACCCTCGAAGCCGACCTGCGTGCATTTGACGGTGACAAGACCGCCAAGGCCAAGCGTGTTGGTGAATTGATCGCCGAGCGCGCAAAGGCAGCAGGCGTCGAAGCTGTTGTTTTCGACCGTGGCGGCAACCGCTACCACGGCCGTGTTGCGGCTATTGCTGACGGCGCACGTGAAGGCGGTCTGGCACTGTGACCGAAAACATTAACAAGGAGAACACTGTGTCAGAAGCAACTGCAGCTGACGGTGCAGCCGCGAAGACCGAGACAGCTGCAGGCGCCGACAGCGCCCGTGGCCGTGGCGGTCGCGACGGAGCTCGTGGAGGCCGCGAAGGCGGTCGCGACGGCGGCCGCGGCCGTGGTCGTGACGGCGGACGCGAGGCTGAGAAGAGCCAGTTCATCGAGCGCGTAGTCAACATCAACCGTGTTGCCAAGGTGGTCAAGGGTGGTCGTCGCTTCAGCTTCACCGCCCTGGTCATCGTTGGTGACGGCAACGGCATGGTTGGCGTCGGCTACGGCAAGGCCAAGGAAGTTCCTGCCGCCATTGCCAAGGGTGTTGAGGAAGCCAAGAAGTCCTTCTTCCGCGTCCCCATGGTTGGCAAGACCATTCCGCACCGTGTGCAGGGTGAGGCCGCTGCCGGCGTCGTCATGCTCCGTCCGGCTGCAGCTGGTACCGGTGTTATCGCCGGCGGTCCGGTTCGCGCCATCCTGGAATGCGTTGGCATCCATGACGTACTGTCCAAGTCACTGGGATCCTCCAACGCCATCAACATTGTTCACGCAACTGTTGCTGCACTGAAGGGCCTGGAAGACCCCAAGGCTGTTGCGGCTCGCCGCGGCCTGCCTTTGGACGAGGTTGCTCCGGCCGTGCTGTTGCGCAATATGCAAAAGGCAGGTCTGTAATGACTACACCGAAGAACATTCAGCCTTCTGACAAGAAGCTGGAAATCACGCAGACCAGGGGCGTCATCGGCGTCAAGCAGAACCAGAAGGATTGCCTTCGCTCACTCGGCCTCAAGCACATCGGCGACTCAGTCGTTCGTGTTGCTGATGCAGTGACCGTTGGCATGATCAACACGGTTCCGCACCTGATCAAGGTTGAGGAGGCTAACTAAAGTGGCTGAAAAGAACACTGCCGAGACTGTTGAGAAGCAGAATGCACTGAAGGTTCACCACCTGCGTCCCGCACCGGGTGCCAAGACGGCTAAAACCCGTGTTGGCCGTGGTGAGGCATCCAAGGGCAAGACCGCAGGTCGCGGTACCAAGGGTACCAAGGCCCGCTACCAGGTGAAGGCCGGCTTTGCTGGCGGCCAGTTGCCGCTGCACATGCGTCTGCCCAAGCTGCGCGGCTTCAAGAACCCGTTCCGCGTTGAGTTTCAGGTTGTCAACCTGGACCGCATCAGCGAACTGTTCCCCGAGGGTGGCGCCGTCACCGTCGAGGCCCTGGTTGAGAAGGGTGCGGTTCGCAAGAACCAGCCCGTGAAGGTGCTCGGCACCGGCGACATCACCGTCAAGGTTGATATTGCTGCCGACGCATTCTCCTCCAGCGCAGTTGAGAAGATCGCTGCTGCAGGCGGAACCACCACCGAGCTGTAAAAAGTTCAAAAATGCGCACATCTAGCGACTAGACTCTTGGTGGGCGGAGCTCATGTTCCGCTCACCAGGGGTCTTTCGTTTTACAACGGGCATTTTATGACCAGGGAAACGCCTATTCGCTCTCTGCGGCGGTTTCACCGTCACAGTTTCAGTGCTGAAAGCACACCCACTAGACTCTTTCCTTGGGCTTCCACACAGAAGCCACCTCACTAACTACACTTCAGGAGGACGCTTGCTTACCGCATTTGGCCGCGCCTTTCGCACGCCTGATCTGCGACGCAAGTTGTTGTTCACGCTGGGAATTCTTGCCATCTTCCGCTTGGGTGCCTTTATCCCATCGCCGGGAATCGATTACCGCAACGTCCAACAGTGTGTGAATGCCGCAGACACAAGTCAAGGCATCTACCAGCTTGTCAACTTGTTCAGCGGCGGCGCATTGCTGCAGGTTTCCATCTTTGCTTTGGGAATCATGCCCTACATCACCGCCAGCATCATCGTTCAGCTGCTGCGTGTAGTCATCCCCCGTTTCCAGGAACTCCACCTTGAAGGGGCACAGGGACAGGGACAGCTGACGCAGTACACGCGTTACCTGACCATCGCGTTGGGCCTCCTCAACGCCACCACGCTGGTGACCCTGGCACGTTCCGGCCAGCTCTTCGCCGGCTGTGGCGCCGCAGGCACACCCGGGGCCTTGATTCCCAATGACAATCTGATCACGCTCCTGCTGCTCATCCTCACCTTGACCGCCGGATCCGGCTTGATCATGTGGATGGGCGAGCTCGTCACCGAAAAGGGTGTCGGCAACGGCATGTCCCTGTTGATCTTCGTGGCCATCGCTGCCATGTTCCCCACCTCCCTGGGCGCAATCCTGAAGACCCAGGGCTGGGGCACGTTCTTGACCGTCATGGCCATCGGACTGCTTGTTGTGGCTCTTGTTGTCTTCGTTGAGCAGTCGCAGCGCCGCATCCCCGTCCAGTACGCCAAGCGCATGGTCGGACGGCGCACCATGGGCGGAACCAGCACCTACATTCCCATCAAGGTGAACATGGCCGGTGTCATCCCGGTCATCTTCGCCTCTTCGATGCTGTACCTGCCGGCACTGGTTGCACAATTCGCCACGCCAGCCAACAGCACAGACGTCCCCGTCTGGATCGAGTGGATCAACAACTACCTCACGCGTGGAGACCACCCGTTCTACATGCTGATGTACTTCCTGCTGACCATCGGTTTCACCTACTTCTATGTTGCAATCACGTTCAACCCTGAAGAAGTCTCAGACAACATGAAGAAGTATGGTGGGTTCATTCCAGGCATCCGTGCCGGGCGTCCCACCCAGGATTACCTGCAATACGTAATTTCACGCATCACCCTCCCAGGTGCGCTTTACCTGGGCATCGTCGCCTTGATCCCGCTGATCGCCTTGGTTTTGGTGGGGGCAAACCAGAACTTCCCGTTCGGTGGCACCTCCATCCTGATTGTGGTCGGTGTGGGTCTGGAAACGGTCAAGCAAATTGATGCGCAACTCCAGCAACGTCACTACGAAGGGCTACTGCGATGACAAGAATGCTGATCATTGGACCTCCCGGGTCTGGCAAGGGCACACAGGCCGAACGCATCTGTGGAGAGCTTGGCATTGTGGCCATCTCCACCGGCGACATCTTCCGCGCCAACGTCAAGGGTGAAACCCCGCTTGGCCTTGAAGCGAAGAAGTTCATGGACAATGGCGACTTCGTTCCTGACAGTGTCACCAACCGCATGGTTCGTGATCGGCTCGCGCAGGAAGACGTCGCGGAAGGATTCCTTCTGGACGGCTACCCCCGCACCTCGCCCCAGGTTGATGAGCTGGATGACATTCTTGCCTCCGCCCATGCCGGCCTGGACCTCATCGTGCAGTTGACGGCAGATGACGAAGAGCTGGTCAGGCGCCTCCATGGCCGGGCCTTGGATACCGGACGCAGCGATGACAACGAAACCGTCATCCGCCACCGCCTGGACCTCTACCGGGAACAGACCGAGGTTGTCGTCTCACGCTATGCGGAGCGGGGCATCCTGGCCAGGGTTGACGGACTCGGTGACATGGACGAGGTAACAACTCGCATCATGGACGCCATCAACAAGCGCAAGGGCAAAGCCGCCTGAACCTGGGCACACAAGTATGTTCAACCGGCGTCGGAGAAGATGCCTGGTGATGAGGCAGGGCTCCTTCCCGCAGTACCTGGGGAGGAGCCCTGAGTCATTTCCGCAACGAAAGGGTTCCTCATGGCATTCGGCCAGCAAAGAATTGAATACAAGACAATCGAGCAGATGCGCATCATGCGCCGCAGCGGGCTCATTCTGGATGCTGCCCTGAAAACCACGCTTGCCGCCGCCGTCCCCGGCACCACCACCGGAGAGCTGGACAAGATCTTCGCGGGGGAACTGCAGAAGGCCGGCGCCAAGTCCAACTTCCTGGGCTACTACGACTTTCCTGCCACGATTTGCACATCAGTGAATGAAGAAGTGGTGCACGGCATTCCCGGTGCGCGCGTCCTGGCAGCCGGCGACGTCCTCTCCATCGACGGCGGAGCCATCGTCGAAGGATGGCACTCGGACTCGGCCCGCACGCTCATTGTGGGGTCCCCGGCCGATGAGGACCCCGCAGACCGCCGCCTGAGCGACGTCACCGAGGAAGCCATGTGGCGCGGCATTGCCGCCATGGCTTCCGCCAAATATGTTGGTGATATCGGTGACGCCATCGACGACTACGTCACCTCCCAGCCCGGCAAGGAGCTGGGCATCCTGGAGGACTACGTTGGCCACGGCATTGGTTCCGCCATGCACATGGCACCAGACGTGCTCAACTATGCCTCCAAGCACCGCGGCCCCAAGCTCAAGCCCGGCATGTGCCTGGCACTGGAGCCCATGCTGGTCCGCGGCGGCATGGAGACCATCACGCTCGAGGATGACTGGACGGTGGTCACCACCGACAAGTCCCGTGCCGCCCATTGGGAGCATTCCGTGGCCGTGCACAGCAAGGGCATCTGGGTTCTTACCGCGGACGACGGCGGTGTGGAACGCCTTGCGCCGTGGGGCGTCACCCCTGTCCCGCTGGACTGATCCCCCAGCTCGGAGTTTCCTGGACCGGCCCGCAACGGCGGCCCCGCAGCACCGCAACAGCGGAACCGGACGCCCAAGATCCAGTCCTCCGCCGGCGCAATTCCCCTGGGTCTGGGCAAAGGCACGTCCTGGAGCGCCTGGTGGTTCTGCAACATGCTGTGGGGCGCGGGCGGCTGCTACCCGAAGGAGTGGGGCACGACGCTGGACACCCCCGAGGCAATCGAAGCCGCCAACCACCTCCAACGGATCATCTACCAGGTCAAGAGCGCCGCAGCCACCGCCAATGACCAGGTGGCAGACTTCGGTGCCGGGCCCATCGGCTGCACCATCGCCTCCACACGGTCACTGAGCGGCATCCTCGACTCCGCCAAGTTCGGCGTCGGAAACGGGTTCCTGCCTGAGGGCCTTGACGGTCCCGCCTCTCCCACCGGCGGCCCCGGCCTGTCCATTCCATCGGGCACGTCGCCGGAACACCAGCTGGCGGCGGGCATGTTTTTGAAGTTCCTGGCCACTGCGCAGAACACGGCCTACGTCTTCTCCAACACGGGGTACATGCCGGTCCGCACCCAGGCACCGGAACGCAAGACCAGGAAGGCCGTCTACGCAAATACACCGCAGTTCCGCACCGCAGTCGACCAACTGGCTGGCACGCGGGTGCAGGATTGGGCCCGGTGTTTGTGCCCAACGGAGACAAGGACCTGACCACGGCGCTGGAGAAAATCATGCAGCAGCAGGGCGGCCCGGCGCGGGCCTTCGCCACGGCAGCAACGTCCATCACCCAGTCCTGCGAGGACAACGTCAAACCGTACCTCTAGAGCCGGCCCGGTGCTGCCTGTACCTCTAGAGCCGGTCCGGTGCTGCCCGCGGTGGGCAATAATTTGCCGGATGCCCTGAACCGCACTGGTTGGCGTGATAATCAAGGAACGATCAATTCACGCCTCGAGGGAGTCCAACGCATGTCAGCCAGCCTCGGAAACCAAAGCACCCCCAACAACCACGGCGCCATCACCGATGTGCCCGGAATCAGGGTTGGCCAGGCACAGCGGCGCACGAATGGCTGGCTGACAGGGGTCAGCGTGGTGCTGCCCCCGCCCGGCACCATCGGCTCGGTGGATGTTCGTGGCGGGGGACCCGGCACACACGAAACCGACGCGCTGGATCCAACCACCATGGTATCCACAGTCGATGCCGTCGCGCTGACGGGCGGCAGTGCGTATGGGCTGGCGGCCGCCGGGGGAGTGCAGCGCTGGTGTGAGGAAAACGGCCGCGGATTCCAGGTGCCGGGCGGGGTGGTGCCCATCGTGCCGGCCGCCGCCATCTTTGACCTGGGCCGCGGCGGGGACTTTTCCGCCCGGCCCACCCCCGACATGGGCTACGAAGCGGCACTGGACGCAGCGGGCTCAACTGAAGGGTCCGACGTCGAACGCGGCAACGTGGGTGCCGGGACCGGAGCCGCCATCGGTGCCGGAAACTTCAAGGGCGGGCTGGGCACGGCTTCGGTGCGGCTAACGGGCGAGAACTCCCACATCCTGGTCGGCGCCCTCGCCGTGGTCAACGCGGCGGGTGTTCCCTGGCAGCCAGGCGCGCCTGCAGCCCCGGTGGGGGAGGGGCTGAACACGACCCTGGCGGTTGTTGCGACCAATGCTGTGATGAGTGTTGCGCAGGCCAAGCGGACGGCGACGGCTGCGCATGCCGGAATGGCGCGGGCGCTGAACCCCGTGCACACGCTGGCAGATGGTGACACCATCTTTGCGCTAGCCACCTGCGCAGACGTGCTGGTGCCGCACCCCCTGGTTCCGATCGCTTCGCTGATTGAGTTGCAAAGTGCTGCCGCGGAGGCGGTGCGGTTGGCCATTCTGGACGGTGTTTCCCAAGCGCAAGCGGTTGAAACGGCTGCCGGAATCCTGCCGGTGTTCCCTGCGGGCAGCGCGCAGGGGCCAATTTAACATATTTGCTTAATTGCATTAGAGTAAGTTGTTGGTTGTCTGTGCCTGCTCTTCTGTGGGACGCCCGGCAGCGGACGGTTTCGCGCTGTCCTCTGATGAGTGCCAGTGGATCAACCATAATAAGTAACAAATCGAACGCCGAATCAACAGCGTCTCCCACTGGGGTCATGCTGTGTCGGCGCAACAAAGTTAGCGGAGGATATGGCCAAGAAAGACGGGGTCATTGAGATCGAGGGCGTTGTGACTGAAGCGCTGCCCAACGCGATGTTTCGTGTTGAGCTGACGAACAAGCATATCGTTCTTGCCCATATCTCAGGAAAAATGCGCCAGCACTACATTCGTATCCTTCCTGAGGACCGAGTTGTGGTGGAGCTGAGCCCGTACGACCTTACCCGTGGTCGTATCGTCTACCGCTACAAATAACCACAACTGCAATCACGCAAAGGAATGCCATGAAGGTCAAGCCCAGCGTCAAGCAGATCTGCGATAAGTGCAAGGTGATTCGCCGCAACGGTCGAGTCATGGTGATCTGCGAGAACCCGCGCCACAAGCAGCGCCAGGGCTAATTTCCTTCTCACGAAGGAACCCTGGGCGAATGCTCACGCAAGTAAATTAATAAGGCAGCACAAGTTGGGCGAAGGCGGACTCAGGTTCGCAACCGGACAACGGACCCCTGGTCGGAGGC
>JBBSQT010000089.1:0-7608 GCA_038243775.1 Actinomycetales bacterium
AGCCGTTCAGGGCGGTTTCAAAGCGGCGCTTGCCAATGTAGCACCAGGGGCAGGCCACGTCGGACCAGATCTCAATCTTCATACTTGCGCCAACGGGGCATGGACTGTGGATATTCCCCCGGGGTGCACCTGCAATAAACCAAATTGAACGTACAGTTAATGCCGGTGTTTGTGCTCAACATTGGCATTAACTGTACGTTCGATGAAGACAATGACTGTCCCGCCGGGACCCGGATCTCGGGTGTGCAGTGGCGTCGCGTCCGGCGGGACCGTCAAACTTAGGCCGCGACCAGCTGCCGTTCGGGCTGCTCGGCGTGCGCGGAAAGGTAGTTGGCGTACGCGGAGGTGGTCAGGAAGGCCGGGAAAACCTCGCCCATGGCAACATCGGTGAATATTTCCAGGGCGTCATCGAAACGGTCCTCGTCAAAGCGGGGCAGCCGTGCGAATTCTTCCCCCACCATTTCATTGACCCAGTCGTAGGTGATGAGTTCGCCTGTGTCGGTGATGGCCTGGCTGTGAATCCACTGCCAGATCTGGGAGCGGGAGATTTCCGCGGTGGCTGCGTCCTCCATGAGGTTGTTCAGTGCCACGGCGCCGTGGCCGCGCAGCCATGACTCGATGTACTGGATGCCGACCCAAATGTTGTCGCGGATGCCCTGCTCGGTGATTCTGCCTTCCGTGCCGGCGATGTTCAGCAGGGCGCGGTCATCGAGTTCGACATCCTCCCGGGTGCGGCTGATCTGGTTCGGGTTCCAGCCAAGGACCTCGTCGAAGACCGTCATGGCCACCGGGACCAGGTCCGGGTGGGCCACCCACGATCCGTCAAAGCCGTCGTTGGCCTCGCGGGTCTTGTCGGCACGCACCTTGGCCATCGCGTTGGCGTTGGCTTCCGGGTCGCGGCGGTTGGGGACGAAGGCTGCCATGCCGCCGATCGCCATGGCGCCGCGGGTGTGGCAGGCACGGACCAGCTGTTCGGTGTAGGCGCGCATGAACGGGGCTGTCATGGTGATCTGGTTGCGGTCCGGGAGGACATAGCGGGGGCCGCGGGTGCGGAAGTTTTTGATGACGGAGAACAAGTAGTCCCAACGGCCGGCGTTCAGGCCGGCAGCGTGGTCGCGCAGTTCGTAGAGGATCTCCTCCATCTCGAAGGCTGCCGTGATGGTCTCGATCAGCACCGTGGCGCGGATGGTGCCCTGGGGGATGCCGAGCAGGTCCTGGGCCTGGATGAAGATGTCGTTCCAGAGGCGGGCCTCCAGGTGGTTTTCAATCTTCGGCAGGTAAAAGTACGGTCCCTTGCCCTGGGCGATCAGCCGGCGGGCGTTGTGAAAGAAGTACAGGCCAAAGTCGACGAGGCCGCCGGCCATGGGCTTGCCGTTGATCAGCAGGTGTTTCTCGGGCAGGTGCCAGCCGCGGGGGCGGAGAACAATGGTGGGCAGTTCCTCCGCCGGCGCCAGCTTGTACTCCTTGCCTTCGGGGCTGGTGAAGTCAATGCGGCGTTCCAGTGCGTCGATCAGGTTGAGCTGGCCGCGGATCACATTGCCCCAGGTGGGGGTGGAGGAGTCCTCCATGTCGGCCAACCAGACCTTCGCGCCGGAGTTCAATGCGTTGATGGTCATCTTGCGGTCAACGGGCCCGGTGATTTCCACCCGGCGGTCCTCCAACCCGGGAGCCGGGGGAGCGACCCGCCAGCGCGGATCTTCCCGGATGGCGGCGGTTTCCCGCAGGTAGCGCGGGTCGGTGCCGCCTAGGATCTGCGAACGGCGCGTGCGGCGGGCTTCGAGCAGTTCCGTGCGTCGCGCCGTCGCGCCCTTGTTCAGTGCCGCAATGAAATCGAGGGCCTCGGGGGTCAGGATTTCTTCCTGGCGGTGGATGGGCGGTGCGGTCAGGGTGATGCCGTTGAACGTGATTCCGTTCAGGCTGTTCGTTGAGTTCATGGGACTTGCTCCAAGTTTGATGAAAAGAAGGGGGTTAGTGGAACTGCTCAGCTTCTGTGGAGCCGGCCAATGCGAGGGTGCCGCTGCTGGGGTTCAGGGCGGTCGCCACCAGGTCGAAGTAGCCGGTGCCCACTTCACGCTGGTGTTTGGTTGCGGTGTAGCCGCGGGATTCGGAGTCGAATTCTCGCTCCTGCAGTTCGACGTAGGAGCTCATGCCGTTGCGGGCGTAACCATGGGCAAGATCAAACATCGAGTAGTTCAGGGAGTGGAAACCAGCCAGGGTGATGAACTGGAAGGTGTATCCCATGGCGCCAAGCTCCCGTTGGAACTTGGCGATCGTTGAGTCGTCCAGGTGCTTTTTCCAGTTGAACGACGGCGAGCAGTTGTAGGCGAGCATCTGGTCGGGGAACTCGGACTTGACGCCCTCGGCAAACTTCGCAGCGTGCTCAAGGTCCGGTGTTCCAGTCTCCATCCAGATGAGGTCTGAGTGGGGTGCGTAGGCAAGCGCCCTGGCAATCGAGGGTTCAATGCCGTTCTTGACGTGGTAAAAACCCTCTGCCGTGCGCTCGCCGGTGATAAACGGCTGGTCTCGTTCATCCACGTCCGAGGTGATCAGGGTGGCGGCTTCGGCGTCGGTGCGGGCAATGATGACCGAGGGGACACCGGCGACGTCGGCCGCGAGCCGTGCCGCGTTCAGCGTGCGAATGTGCTGGGCAGTGGGGATCAAAACCTTGCCGCCCAGGTGCCCGCACTTCTTCTCGCTGGCAAGCTGGTCTTCCCAGTGCACGCCGGCCGCGCCGGAGGTGATCATGGACTTCATGAGCTCGTACGCGTTCAGGGGGCCGCCAAAGCCGGCCTCGGCGTCGGCCACGATCGGTACCAGCCAATCCTCAACGCTCTGGATCCCTTCGGAGAACTCGATCTGGTCCGATCGCAGGAGGGCGTTGTTGATGCGCCGGACCACCTTAGGCACCGAATCCACGGGGTAGAGGGACTGGTCCGGGTAGGTGTTCCCGTTGGAGTTGGCATCGGCGGCAACCTGCCAGCCGGAGAGATAAATGGCCTTCAGCCCGGCCTTGACCTGCTGGACTGCCTGGTTGCCGGTCAGTGCACCGAGGGCGTTGGTGTAGCCGCCGGGTGCGGCTTTTGTCAGTTGGTCCCACAGTTTTTCCGAGCCGCGGCGGGCCAGGGTGTGCTCCTCCTGGACCCGGCCGCGGAGCTTGATGACGTCCCCGGCGCTGAAGGAGCGTTCGACGCCGTTCCAGCGGGGATTGGCCGCCCACTCAAGCTCCAGGGCTGCGGCTGCCTGGGCGTTGCTCTGCTCCGGCGTCGTTGCGGGTTCAAATGCTGCACTCATGTTGGTCGCTCCTTGTGGTGGATGGTCTCCGCGGTTCGCCCTCGAACCGGTGGTGATCGCTGTTCCTTCTTCGTGATTTCAACTATTCCCGGCTTTCGACGGGGTTCATAGAGGGAAATACTGAAAAGATCGGCGATTCTTCACGTATTCTAAAGAAATGACGAATGTGGGCTGGAACACAGGTGAAGCGGGTGCGCGGCGCGGCAAGGAAGCCGGCGCAAAAGGTGAACTGGACATGATTTCCCTGGGCAGGCGGGTGCGGCACCTGCGCAAGTCCCAGGGCATGACCTTGGATGATTTGGGGGCCAAAGCGGGCGCTGCTCCGTCACAGCTTTCCCTCATCGAAAACGGCAAGCGCGAACCCAAGCTGGGGCTGCTGCAGGCCCTCTCCGGGGCACTCGGCGTCGGACTTGAACAGCTGCTGGGAGCCGAACCTCCGAGCAGGCGGGCGGCGCTGGAAATTGAGCTGGAACGGGCCCAGCGCGGACCGCTGTACCAATCGTTGGGACTGCCCACAGTCCGCGTCAGCTCGCGGCTTTCCACGGAAGTGCTGGAGTCCCTGGTGGGGCTGCAGCATGAGCTGGAACGGCGCCTGGACGAGCAGTCGGCAACCCCGGAGGAGGCACGCCGGGCGAACAATGAGCTGCGGATGGAAATGCGTGAACGCAACAACTACTACCCGGAGATTGAACGCCAGGCCCAGGACCTGCTCAAGGCGGTGGGGCATGACCGTGGGCCGCTGTCCCACCACGTGGCCGCGGACGTCGCCGAACACCTCGGTTTCGACCTGCACTACGTGGGCGATCTGCCGCACTCGACCCGCTCCGTGACGGATTTGAAGAATCGCCGAATTTACCTCACGCACGGCCAGCGCTCCGACCATGACCCCCGCTCGGTGCTGCTGCAGGCGCTGGGCCACTACGTTTTGGGGCACCAGACCCCGCACGACTACGCCGACTTCCTGCGCCAGCGCGTATACACCAACTACTTTGCGGCGTCGCTGCTCATGCCGGAGCGGGCCACCGTGGATTTCCTGACGGAGGCCAAGGCCGCGAAGGAGCTGGCCATTGAGGACATCCGCGACGCCTTCGCCGTGTCCTATGAAACGGCCGCGCACCGCTTCACCAACCTGGCCACCGAGCACCTGGGGATCACCACGCACTTCCAGAAGGTGCATGAGTCGGGCATCATCCATAAGGCCTATGAGAACGACGGCGTGAACTTTCCCGCCGACCACACCGGCGCCATCGAGGGGCAGGCCGTCTGCCGGTTCTGGACCTCCCGCGCCGTTTTCGAGGTGCCGGACAAGTTCCGTGCCTTCAACCAGTACACGGACACGGCGGCGGGCACCTTCTGGTGCACGGCCCGCACGGAGCGGCACTCCTCGGGTGAATACTCGTTGAGCATCGGCGTCCCGTACGAGCAGGTGAAGTGGTTCCGCGGACGGGAAACCACGGAGCGTTCGGTGTCCCGGTGCCCGGACCCGGACTGCTGCCGCCGCCCGCCGGCACAGCTGTCCGCACAATGGGCCGGAAACGCCTGGCCCTCCACCCGCGCCAACTCGCATCTGTTGGCAGCCATGCCACAAGGTGCGTTCCCCGGCGTCGATGAGACCGAGGTGTATAAGTTCCTGTCCGCGCACGAGGGCAGGTAGCCGGCACAGACCTCGGGGTCCGGCAACCTCGCGGCCCGCTTCCTTGCCGCCAGCTTCCTCGCGGCCCGCTTCCTTGCCGCCAGCTTCCTCGCGGCCCGCTTCCTTGCCGCCAGCAGGACGGGGCGGGGGTGGTCCAACAGCGGGCAGCCCCGCCGCCATGCCGTAAAGTCAACGGATGAGCGAACTGAAATGGACTGCAACCGCCCCCGCCAAGGCTGCATGGCAGGCGATGCCCTTTGCCCCAGGCATTTACAAGTACTTCCTCAAGGGTTCCCTGCCCAAGGGCATTGACTGGCCGGCGGAATTGGCGCCGCTGAAACGCGGGGACCTGATCTACGTGGGCCGGGCGACGAACCTGCGCAGCCGGGCCCGGCACCACGACGTGCAAACGTCGAAATCCACGTTTCGCCGATCCCTCGCGGCACTGCTGGGACTGCAGGCCCAATGGCACGGAAAGTCCGCACACCCGCGGCTGACCGACGCCGACGAGGAGGTTCTCAGCGCGTGGATGGTGTCCAACCTGGGGCTTTCCTTCGCCCTGGTGCCGGAGCCGGACAGGCTGGCGGAACTCGAGGATGCGCTGCGCGACGAACTGCGTCCGCCGTTGAACCGTGACGGGCTCACCCCGGAGCAGCTGCATGTTTCAGCGGCCGCGGCCGCGATGCAGCGCGGCGCCCTTCGTGAGCGCGGCAAGCCGACGGCCCAGTAGTTCCCTGGACTGGCTGCCGCAGCTGCCGCGGCTGAAGGCAGGACCCGGCCGACTGGCCGGCTCCCGCCGCACCCTTGATCGAAGCGTCCAAGTGGCACATGCTGAACACAGCAGGCAGGCGGTGAAGGGGAGGCAGAACGGTGCAGTTTCACCAGCACGGGTATGTGTCAGGGGACCCGCGGATCAAACCGGCGGCCGGAACCGGAATCGACCGCCCGGGCGAGCTGCCCGATGAAATGGACGTGCTCATCGTGGGCACGGGACCGGCGGGCATGATCACCGCCGCACAGCTCGCCGCGTTCCCGGACATCAACACCTGCATCGTGGAGCGCCGCGGGGCGCGCCTGGAAATTGGCCAGGCCGACGGCATCCAGGCCCGCAGCGTGGAGACGTTCCAGGCGTTTGGCTTCGCCGAGCGCATCACCACCGAGGCGTACCGGATCACGGCCACGGTGTTTTGGAAGCCGGACCCGGCCGACCGCACCCGCATTGCACGGGCCGCCCGCGCCCCGGATGACACCACCGGCATCAGCGAGTTTCCGCACCTGATCGTGAACCAGGCGCGCGTGCTGGACTACTTCGCCGAAGTCATGGCCTACTCCCCGGCCCGCATCAAGCCCGACTACGGCTGGGAGTTCCGCAGTCTGGAGATCGCCGACCACGGCGACTTCCCGGTCGCCGTGACGCTGGTCGGCACCCACGGCGGGCACTCCGGCGTCGAACGAGTTGTCCGCGCGAAATACCTGGTCGGTGCGGACGGGGCACACAGTGGCGTGCGCGCGTCCATCGGGGCGAAGCACAGCAGCGTCCACGCCAACCATGCGTGGGGTGTCATGGACGTCCTGGCCGTGACCGACTTCCCCGACATCCGCGCCAAGTGCGCCATCCAGTCCGGCGACGGCGGGAACATCCTGCTCATCCCGCGCGAGGGCGGCTCCCCGTTCCGCATGTATGTGGACCTCGGCGAGGTGCCCGAGGACGGTTCGCACACCGTGCGCAGCACCACCATTGAGGCGATCATCGCCAAGGCCAACAAGATCCTGCACCCCTACACTCTCGACGTGCGCAGCGTGGCCTGGACCAGCGTTTATGAGGTGGGGCACCGGCTTACGGACAGGTTCGACGACGTTCCCCTGGACCTGCTCGAGACCCGCCTTCCGCGCGTGTTCATTACGGGCGACGCCTGCCACACGCACAGCGCCAAGGCCGGGCAGGGCATGAACGTTTCCATGCAGGACGGCTTCAACCTGGCCTGGAAGATAGCGCACGTCTTGGAGGGCCGCAGCCCGGCGTCGCTGCTGGCAACGTATTCGGCCGAGCGCCAGGTCATCGCCAAGAACCTCATTGATTTCGATCTGGAATGGTCAACGTTGATGGCCATGCGGCCCGAGGACATGGAGGACCCCACCGAGCTGGAGGACTTCTATGTGCGCACCTTCGAATTTCCGGCCGGCTTCATGACCGAATACCGGCCCTCCATGATCACGGCCCCGGCCGTGCATCAGGGCCTGGCCGCCGGCTTCCCTGTTGGCAAGCGCTTCAAGTCGGCGCCGGTGGTCCGGGTCGCTGATGCGAACCCGGTGCAGCTGGGGCACCACCACCGGGCCGACGGGCGCTGGCGCATTTACGCCTTTGCCGATGAGCCCGCCATTGGGGAGCCCTCGGTGCTCGCAGATTGGGCGCGCTGGCTGGCCACTTCGGAGGAATCACCGCTGCTGAACTACACGCCGCCGGACGGGGACAGCGACGCCGTGTTCGACGTGAAACTCATTGCCCAGCAGGACTTTGAGGGCGTTGAACTGGGCCGGGTGCCGGCGCCCTTCATGCCGCGCACCGGCCCGTTCGGGCTCATCGACTATGAGCTGGTCTACGCAGCCGACCCCGCCCGGGACATTTTCAACGAGCGCGGAATCAGCCGCACCGGTGCCGTCGTGGTGGTGCGCCCGGACCAGTA
>JBBSQT010000090.1:0-7520 GCA_038243775.1 Actinomycetales bacterium
GACAGCGAATGCCTGCGGCTCTCGCTGTGTGCACGTCAGAGCTGGGACATCCGCGACTACGCCGCCGCCGCCGCCAGCGCCCTGACCGCGGCCGGTCTTGCCGGTGACGGCAACGCACCGCTCACCTGGTGGAACATGACTTTCCTGGCTGCACATGCGCTGCTTCGGGACGGCAACCACAGCGCAGCGGTCACGACGCTGGAGTCGCTGCTGGCCCATCCTCTCACCACCGGCAGCGATGCCTTGGCACTGCGCGCACACCAGGTCATGGCCGCGGGCATGCTGGCTCTGGGGCATCTGCCGGAGGCCATCTCGCATGCCACCACGGCTGTGGAACTTGGTGCCGGGGACAGCCCCGAGGAATTCAGCGCCTACCTCATGGCGTTGCAAACCCTCATCGGCGCCCTCACCGAGGCCGGGCAGCTGGATGATGCCTGGACGCACTGCCTGACGTTGGCTGATTCGGTCTCCCCGGACACCCCGCCCCAGATTGCCGGCGAAATCCATTGGGTCATTGGCAACGTGGCGTTCATCCGCAATGAAATCCGCACGGGGCTGGAACATCACGGCAAGGCCGCCCGGCTGCTCTCCCCCTCGGCCGACCTGTCCCGATGGGCGCAGTTCAACAAGGCCACGGCGTGGGTGCGCCTCAAATCAGGAGTTGTGGAGCCTGACACCTTGCACGCCATCGAGCGCAGCGAATTGGCGTATTCCGTGGTTGGCGCCACCGCCGCAGAAAACCTGGAAGTGGAACTGCTGCGGGCACGCTGGAACTTCCTCAATGGCGACGTGGCGAAGGCCTTGGAACTGCTGTCCACCATTGATGCGCAGACCGACCAGCTGCCCCCGCACATTGCCGGCGACACCGTCCTGCTGCTGGGCGATACGCTCCGGGCCTCCGGACGCCTCGATGAGGCCAGGGACGCCTACGTGCAGGCCCAGGAGCTCTACACGGTGGCGGGCGCATGCGACCGCGCCATTGTCGCGAAGGAAAACCTGGACCTCCTTTAGACGCCCCAAACGCTCCACGCGCGCAGTTCCGGTCAAGCTTTCGCGGAACGGCTCAAGCTTTCGCGGAACGGCTCAAGCCAGCATAGGAACCGCGTGCGCGAATCAGGTGAAGGTGGCTCCTGTCAGCCGCTCATACGCCTCAACGTAGCGTGCGCGGGTGCGTTCCACGACGTCGACCGGCAAGGCAGGCGGCGGGGTGTCCCCGGCGCGGTCCCAGCCGGACTCGACACTGGCCAGCCAGTCACGGACATACTGCTTGTCGAAGCTGGGCTGGGCCTGGCCGGGGGCCCACAGCTGCGCATCCCAGAAGCGGGACGAATCAGGTGTCAGCACCTCATCACCGAGGGTGATGGCCCCGGTGGCGGGGTCGGTGCCAAACTCGACCTTGGTGTCCGCCAGGATGATGCCGCGTTCGCGGGCAATCTCCTCCGCGCGGGAGTAAATCTCCAGGCTCAGAACCCGCAGCGCATCGGCAGTGGGGGCGCCCACGGTCTCCACCATGGCCTCGAAGGTAATGTTTTCATCATGGTCGCCCACCTCAGCCTTCGCCGAAGGGGTGAAAATGGCTTGCTCAAGGCGTGAACCGTCCACCAGCCCTGCCGGCAGCGGCAGGGCGCACACCGTCTGGGACTCGCGGTATTCCAGCAGTCCGGACCCGGTGAGGTAGCCGCGGGAAATGCACTCGATGGGGAACATGTCCAGCTTCTTGCACACCATGGCACGCCCGGCCACGGCAGCGGGAACGCCGTCTTCCACCGTGGTGGCGACGACGTGGTTGGGCACGTTGAGCTGGTCAAACCACCACAAGCTCAACCCGGTCAGGATGCGTCCCTTGTCCGGGATTTCGCTGGCCAGAACGTGGTCGAAGGCGCTGATGCGGTCACTGGCAACCACCAGGACAATGTCCTCGCGGCCGGCAAAAGGGGTATTTCCGGCAGTGCCGGAACCGGCGGCAACCGGCACGTAAAGGTCGCGGACCTTGCCGGAGTACAGGGGGGTCCAGCCTGGCAGGGTGGGGGCGGCAGGAATCTTCGAAGTCATGGGTTGTGGTCCTTATGCCTGTGCGGGAGTGGTTGCCACGGCGATTTCCCCGCGGGCAGCTTTCCCCGCGATGTCCGTGCGGTATTGGCCACCCTCAAGGGATATCTGTTCAATGCCGGCATACGCTTTCTCGCGCGCATCCACCAGGTCGGCGCCCAGACCCACCACGGCAAGGACCCGGCCCCCGGCACTGACAATGTTGCCGTCCGCGTCGGCGCTGGTGCCCGCATGCAGGACGTGCACGCCGTCGAGCCTGTTGGCCTTCTTCAGCCCACGGATCCTGTCGCCGGTGCGCGGCGTCTGAGGGTAGTTTTCGCTGGCAAGGACGACGGCGACTGCCGTCTCAGGTGCCCAGCGCAGCTCGTCGATGTCATCGAGCTGGCCCTTGGCAGCCGCCATGAGCACCCCGCCCAGCGGGGTTTTGAGGCGGGCCAGGACGGCCTGCGTTTCGGGGTCGCCGAAGCGGGCGTTGAATTCAATGACACGGGTGCCGCGGCTGGTCAGGGCCAGTCCGCAGTACAGTACGCCGGTGAAGGGGGTGCCGCGGTGGGCCATGGCATCAATGGTGGGTTGGGCCACCCGCTCCATGACTTCCTGGACCAGGCCGGCGGGGGCCCATTCCAGCGGCGAATACGCGCCCATGCCGCCGGTGTTGGGGCCTTCGTCGCCGTCGAAAATGCGCTTGAAGTCCTGGGCCGGAGCCAGCGGAACGCAGGTGCGCCCGTCCGCCAGGACGAAGAGGGAGACCTCGGGGCCGTCGAGGAATTCCTCGATGACAACCGTGCCGCCCACAGCAAAGCAGGACACGGCGTGGGCCAGGGCTTCGTCGCGGTCGTTGGTGACCACCACACCCTTGCCCGCGGCGAGGCCGTCGTCCTTGACAACGTACGGGGCGCCGAAGGCGTCCAGGGCGTCGGCAGCTTCCTCGGCGTTGACGGCAACCTTGGCCATGGCCGTGGGGACGCCGGCTTCAGCCATGACGGTCTTGGCGAACGCCTTGGAGGCTTCCAATGCTGCGGCTTCCTTGCTCGGGCCAAAGACGGGGATGCCGGCGTCCCGCACGGCGTCGGCAACACCGGCGGCCAGGGGTGCCTCGGGGCCCACCACAACAAGGTCGCTCTCAAGTTTCAGCGCCAGGGCTGCCACGGCCGCGGGATCGCTGGCGTCCAGGGCATGGGTGGGCACAATCGCCGCGATTCCTGCATTTCCCGGGGCGGAGTGGACTTCACTGACGTTGGGGTCGCTGAGCAACGAGCGGACAATGGCATGTTCGCGGCCTCCGGGGCCAATGACTAAAACCTTCACCCCCCTAGCGTACTTGGCTTCAGTGCCGGGTCCGCAAAGTGGCTAGGATGACATCATGATCCATACCTTCCGGGCGCACGACGCCGTTGAACTCGCCGTCCTGGAACGCAGCGGATTCGTTGAATCAGTGCATATCGGCTCGGCCGTCGTTGTGGCCGGCGACGGCTCTGTTGTGACGGCCCTGGGCGACGTCACTGCCCCCATTTATCCCCGTTCTGCCATGAAACCCTTTCAGGCACTTGCCGCCATGCAGTCCGGCGTGCCGTTGCGCGGCGTCCAGGTCGCGATCGCTGCGGGCAGCCACACCGGCTCCTTTGAGCACATGGACGTGGTGGCGGGAATGCTGAAGGCGGCCGGCCTGGGCGAGGACGACCTTGGCTGCCCTCCCGCCTGGCCCGGCGATTCAACGGCCCGTGCCGGGTTCGTGCGCGCCGGGCGCGGCCGGTCCCGGCTCGCCATGAATTGTTCCGGCAAGCACGCCGCCTTCCTGTGGGCGTGTGTGGAAAACGGCTGGGACAAGAGCGGCTACCTCGAGCCCAACCATCCCATGCAGCGTGCGGTGCGCACCGTCGTGGAGGAGTACACGGGTGAAACCGTTCAACACACCGGTGTTGACGGGTGCGGGGCCCCCGTTATGGCTGTCAGCCTGACCGGTCTGGCCCGCGCCTTCTCCATCCTGGCCAAGGCGCCGTCGGACAAGAATGCGAACGCCCGGATGGCAACGATCGCCACGTCCATGCTGGATTACCCGTGGGCGGTGGAGGGCCACAACAAACCCAACACCGTGATCATGGATGAGCTGGGCATCGTGGCAAAAATGGGTGCCGAAGGCGTGCTGGCGATGGCCACACCCACCGGTGCCTGCGTCGCAGTCAAGATCTTGGACGGCAACGGCCGCGCCGCCTCCCTCGTGGGGCTGACCATGCTGGCAGCCTCCGGGGCCGTCGACGGTTCTGCCGTGGCCGGCATCTTGGACAAGGTGGTTCCGCCCGTCATGGGCGGCAGCCACCGCGCGGGGAGCCTGCGCCTGGGCCAGGCCGTCAGCGCCTTGCTGGACGCATGAGTGCCCGCCGCCGCATAGACATCTCCGACGGGCAGGCCGCCCTGGCTGCTTGGCGGGCCGGGGAGCGTGCCCGGGCCGTCACTGCCATGGCCGTGCGTTTCACCCTTGAGGAGTTGGCCGCCCGCGCCCCGGGGAATTCGGTGGAGGTGCGGGTGCCCCCGTTTGGGGTCACCCAGTGCATCGCCGGCCCGCGGCACACCCGCGGCACACCGCCCAATGTTGTGGAGTGCGACGCCGAGACCTGGCTTGCCTTGGCGGGCGGCACCTTGGCGTGGGCCGACGCCGTCGAACGCGGCATTGTCGCGGCCTCAGGGCTGCGGACGGACCTCTCCGGCGAACTACCCCTGTAGCGAACTTTCCGCGCTGGCAGCTCGCGCCAAGTTTGGGCGGGTACCCTTAACGCATGACTTCCCAGCCTGAAACCACTCCCGGAGAGCCACGCAAACTTGAGGTCCGCCGCGCCCCGAAGTATGTTCCGTTCCTGATCGCAGGAGGACTCGCGGGAGTGGCAACGGCCGCGATTTTCACGTTCATTTTCCCGCAGAACGGTGACTTTGAGGCCTCAAGCGTCTTCGGTCTCTTTGCCGTGTTGATGATTGTCCCCGGCATGGGATTGGGCGCCCTCGTGGCCTTGGTGTTGGATCGCCAGGGCCGGCGCAAGAGCAAAATCCTGCTGGTTGAATCCCTGCCGGACGAGGACAGCAGCGCCCCCGCCGAGACGGCCTAGCCGGCAATTTTCGGCGCAGTTCCCGTCCGGCCGGTCCGCCTCGCGCGGGCATCATGCAGCGCACAATGGGTTACGGGCCCCCGCCAATACGTGAGACAATTTTCAGGTGGCACGCGGAGACGGAAAACTATCCCATGATCTTTTACCCGGCGAAAAGGGACCTCAGGACGCTTGTGGCGTCCTGGGCATCTGGGCACCCGGTGAAGAGGTTGCAAAACTAACCTATTACGGGCTGTATTCCCTGCAGCACCGTGGCCAGGAATCGGCGGGCATCGCAACAAGCGATGGCAAGCGGATCAGTGTGTACAAGGACATGGGTCTCGTTTCCCAGGTCTTTGATGAATCCACACTGAACACGCTGACCGGACACATGGCTGTGGGCCATTGCCGGTATTCCACCACCGGTTCGGCCAGCTGGGCCAACGCCCAGCCGACCCTGGGTGCAACAGACAGCGGCACGGTCGCCCTGGCGCACAACGGCAACCTGACGAACTCAGCAGAATTGCATGAGATGGTCATTGACCGCTACGGGTTCCCGAAAGCCGGCGAAATGGCCCAGGGCAACACCACCGACACAGCATTGGTCACCACCTTGCTGCAGGGCAAAGAGGGCCAGTCCCTCGAAGAAACCGCCATGGAACTGCTGCCCAAGGTGCACGGAGCCTTCTGCTTCGTGTTCATGGACGAACACACCCTCTACGCAGCCCGCGACCCGCACGGCGTTCGCCCGCTGGTGCTGGGCCGCCTGGACAGCGGCTGGGTTGTCGCTTCCGAAGGCGCGGCGCTGAACACCATCGGCGCCAGCCTGATCCGCGAGATCGAACCCGGCGAATTCATCGCCATCGACGAGGAGGGCGTACGCTCCCAGCGCTTCGCTCCGGCCACCCCGGCCGGCTGCGTGTTTGAATACGTCTACCTGGCCCGCCCGGACGCCACCATTGCCGGCCGTTCCGTGTACGAATCGCGTGTGGAGATGGGCCGGCAGCTGGCCCGCGAAAACCACGCCGACGCCGATCTGGTCATCCCGGTCCCGGAGTCGGGCACGCCTGCCGCCATTGGCTACGCCGAGCAGTCGGGCATTCCCTTCGCCCACGGTTTTGTGAAGAACGCCTACGTTGGCCGAACCTTCATCCAACCCAGCGAAACCCTGCGCCGCCTCGGCATCAAGCTCAAACTGAACGCCCTTGAATCCGTGATCCGCGGCAAGCGCATTGTTGTTGTGGACGATTCCATCGTGCGCGGCAACACCCAGCGCGCCGTGGTCCGGATGCTGCGTGAGGCCGGTGCCGCCGAGGTCCACGTCAAGATTTCCTCCCCGCCGGTGCGCTGGCCATGCTTCTACGGCATCGACTTCGCCTCCCGAGCGGAGCTCATCGCCAACGGCGCCGCCGTCGGGGAGATCGCCAAGTCCATTGGTGCCGACTCCCTCGAGTACATCTCGGAGGACGGCATGATCAACGCCACCAACCAGCCGCGTGAGCGCCTCTGCACGGCGTGCTTCACCGGCACCTACCCCATTGAACTGCCCAGCAGCGACCGTTTGGGCAAGAACCTGCTCGAGCGCACCAAGGCTGGCAACGCCACCCCCTCCACCGGGTGCGATCCGGGACCTGACTCGGAGATGGAAGCCATCCTGACCGACGACGACCGCACTGCACTCAACGGTTCTTAAGAATTCCGCAGAAAAGAGACGCCATGACCAACGCCTCCCCTGATTCAGCCGCCCAGGCAATCACTTACGCCAGCGCCGGTGTTGACACCGAAGCCGGTGATCTCGCCGTTGAACTGATGAAGGAAGCCGTCAAGGCAACCCACGGCCCGTCCGTTGTAGGCGGCTTTGGCGGGTTCGCGGGCCTCTATGACGTCTCCAAGCTGCTGACCTACAAGAAGCCGCTGCTGGCCACCTCCACGGACGGCGTGGGAACCAAGGTGGCCATCGCGCAGGCCATGGACATCCACGACACCATCGGTTACGACCTGGTCGGCATGGTTGTCGATGACATCGTGGTGGTCGGCGCCGAGCCGCTGTTCATGACGGACTACATCGCCACCGGCAAGGTTGTCCCGCAGCGCGTGGCCGACATTGTCCGCGGCATCGCCGGCGCCTGCAAGGTTGCCGGAACCGCGCTGGTTGGCGGCGAGACTGCCGAGCACCCCGGTCTTTTGGCGCCGGATGAGTATGACGTCGCAGGTGCCTGCACGGGCGTGGTCGAGGCTGATTTGCTGCTGGGGCCGGAACGGGTGCGCGCCGGCGACGTCATCATCGGCATGGCATCCTCGGGCCTGCATTCCAACGGCTACTCCCTGGTGCGCCGCGTCATCAACCACGCCGGCTGGGCGCTTGACCGCCAGGTTTCCGAACTGGGCCGCACC
>JBBSQT010000091.1:0-7472 GCA_038243775.1 Actinomycetales bacterium
GGAATGGGTGGCAGTGCCGGATCCGGCGGGCAGGGCACCAGGGGAACCGGGGTGGGAGATTTTCTTTGACCAGCCGCTCAAGCCAAGGTCCTTGGCCTTTTTCTGCAGTTCAACGACCGTCCAGTCCTCGTAATCGCCGGCTTTTCCACGCCGGCGTCCCACCGTGCTCCGACCATCCTTGGCTGCTGCGTTGGAGATTCTGGCTGCCTTTTGCTCCGATGCACCGTCCTCGCGAAGCTCACCGTAGAGTTCAGGGCCCTTGATTGACGGGTTCTTGATTGACGGGTTCTTGGTGCGTGGCATGGGCGACCTCCTGTTGGCTTTGGCGCGTTGCGCCGACATCGGGATGTTCTTCCGACGCTAGAACGGTTGCGGGCCGGGTGCAAGGGGCGGCTTCTTGCCCACATGCCGATTCCCGGCAAGATAACAGCCGCAGGGCTGGTTCGACGCCGGAACAAGGTGTCCACGATGGAACGAGTAAAACGGCTTCACAAGCGGCTCCGGAACCAAGCGCAAAAGCGGATGCGGATACAAATGCACCAGGCTGCCGACGAAGTTCCCACGCAAGCCGGGCAGCACATAAGCAGGGTCGCCCTGAACATGGGGCGCGCCTGCTTTTGCGTTGCCGGTACAAACGTGCCACGGCGGGGCCTCGCCATCCGCGGCCAACAGGCCGGGCGCCACCGTGCCACGGCCGGATGTCCACTGCTGTGCCGGGGCCCGTGGCGCGCGGAGAATGTCATGCGCACTCTTGACGGCCCAACCTTCAGGTGCCACGCTGAACCCAACCGCCAAAGCCGGCGGCTCAGATCGGGAGGTTTTTCCAATGAGGATCGCCACGACGAAAGTGGTTGCCGCCGGCGCCGCATTCCTACTGACAATGGGTGCTCTTGCCGGATGCTCAAATGGGGCGCAAAATACCCCGGCAGCTAGCTCGGGATCCGCCGACAATGCCCAGATTGGGCTGCTCCTGCCGGACTCCGTCACCGCCCGGTATGAAAGTGCGGACAAGCCGTACTTCGAAGCCAAGGTCAAGGAACTTTGTGCCGGCTGCAAGGTGCTCTACGCCAATGCGGACGGCGATGCGGCCAAGCAGCAACAACAGGCGGAGTCGATGCTGACCCAGGGGGTCAAGGTTTTGGTCTTGGACCCCTTCGACGGAGAAGCAGCAGCGGCCATCGTGGCGGAAGCGAAAGCGAAGAACGTCCAGGTGATCTCCTATGACCGGCTCATCAACAGTGCCGACCTCAGCTACTACATTTCCTTCGACAATGAAAAAGTGGGTGAGCTGCAGGCCACGGCACTTGTTGACAAGCTGAAGGCCGACGGCGTGGCGCCCGGCGATGGCGGCATTCTCATGGTCAATGGTTCGGCCACTGACAACAATGCCAGCCAGTTCAAGAAGGGTGCCCACACCGTCATTGACGCAAGCGGATACAAGGTGTTGGCGGAATTTGACACACCAGGGTGGGAACCTGCCAAGGCGCAGGACTGGGTGTCCGGCCAGCTGACCCAGTTCAAGGGCCAGATCAAGGGCGTGTATGCCGCCAATGACGGAGTGGGCGGTGCCGCCGTCGCAGCCATGAAGGCGGCCGGTGTTTCCCCGCTTCCCCCGGTCACCGGACAGGATGCCGAACTGGCAGGAATCCAGCGCATTCTTGCCGGAGACCAGTACATGACCGTGTACAAGGCACTCAAGCCCGAGGCCGAGAAGGCCGCGGAACTCGCCATCGACCTGACCAAGGGAAACAGCCCGAAGGGTGACGTCAGCGTGAAAACCAAGGGCGGGGCCGATATTCAGTCGTTCCTGCTGACTCCTGTCGCCGTCACAGTGGACACCATTGAGTCCACGGTGGTCAAGGACGGTTTCTACACGGTTGCCGAGATCTGCACCGCAGACTACAAGGCGGCTTGCGAGAAGGCCGGCATCAAATAGGGGCAGCAACACGTCGGCGCTGTTGTACGACGGCGCCGACGTGGAAGTTTCGCGCCAACCCATCCAACCGCCGAATTGAAGGAAGCGCCCGTGACGCTGCAAGCACCCTCCAATGAACACCGTGGGCCTGCTGGGGAAGCCGTGATCAGCCTGCGTGGGATTTCCAAGAGTTTTGGTGCCGTGCGGGCCCTGGATGCTG
Organism: Actinomycetales bacterium; assembly: GCA_038243775.1. Lineage (GTDB taxonomy): Bacteria > Actinomycetota > Actinomycetes > Actinomycetales > Micrococcaceae > Specibacter. The sequence continues at coordinate 2,136 of JBBSQT010000091.1, forward strand.
TGGACCTTGATGTCTTCCGCGGTGAAGTCGTTGCCATTGTCGGTGACAACGGTGCCGGCAAGTCGACCTTGGTAAAGATACTGGCAGGGGTCCACCCGCAGGACTCAGGCACCATCAACTTCGACGGCAATCGGGTCTCCATACCGTCACCGGCAGAATCGCGAAAACTGGGATTGGCCACCGTGTTTCAGGACTTGGCCCTGTGCGACAACCTCGATGTCGTCTCAAACCTGTTTCTGGGACATGAAATGGGCGGATTTACCCTCGACGAGGAAAAGATGGAGAAACGTTCGTGGGAGCTGCTGCGGCAGTTGTCCGCGAAAATTCCCTCAGTGCGGATCGCCGTCGCCTCGCTCTCCGGCGGGCAGCGCCAAACGGTCGCGATTGCCCGGTCGCTGATTGGCGAACCGGCGGTGGTCATCCTGGACGAACCGACGGCAGCCCTCGGTGTCGCCCAGACAGCGGAGGTGCTCAACCTCATCGAGCGGCTGCGCGAACGCGGCCTCGGGGTGGTGCTCATCAGCCACAACATGGCAGACGTGCAGGCCGTCGCGGACCGGGTGGTGGTGCTTCGGCTGGGCCGCAACAACGGTGTTTTCAGGGTGGCCGACGTCAGCTACGAAGACATCATCGCCGCCATCACCGGTGCCAGCGACAACGCCGTCACCAGGCGTGCGAGCGCCCAGACCACCGCCGCCACCGCCATCACCGGCGAGGAACATGCCAACGGCAGCCAGGGCACCACGGAGGGACAGCAGCCATGACAACTCGAAGCGGCCCCGCAACCTCGCCCGCTCCCCGCCCCGACCCCGCGGCGGCGCTGGCAGCCGACCGGCAGGATGAGCGGCTCGCCAGCGACGAGGGGATCGGCGGCGCCATCGCGTCCTTCCGCCGTCGTGTGGCAGGCGGGGACCTCGGCTCACTGCCGGTCGTGGTGGGCCTGATCATCATCTGGGCGATCTTCCAGATCCTGAACCCCAACTTCCTCTCCGCCAACAACCTGGTGAACCTGTCGCTGCAGTGCGCCGCCACCGGGACCATCGCGATTGGCGTGGTGCTGGTGCTGCTGGTGGCGCAGATCGACCTTTCGATCGGCTCCGTCAGCGGCCTGTCCGCAGCCATCCTCGGCGTGGGCATCACTGTTGCCGGCTGGCCCATCTGGCTCGCCATCGTCATCGCCGTGGCCGTGGGCCTGCTCATTGGTCTGGTCTACGGTTTCCTGTTCACCCGGTTTGGCGTGCCAACCTTCGTGATCACCTTGGCCGGCCTGCTCGCGTTCCTCGGTCTGCAGCTTCGGGTGCTGGGCCCCAATGGCTCGATCAACCTGCCCTACGATTCGTGGATTGTGCAGTTTGCGCAGGGCTGGTTCCTGCCGCCCTGGCTGGCCGTCGTGCTGGCGGTGCTGGGCGCGGCGGGCATGTTCACCTCGGATTGGTTGCGCGCCAGGCGGCGCCGCGCGGCCGGCCTGTCCACTGGGTCGATGTCGCTGGTGATCATCAAGAGCGTTGCGCTGCTGGTCGTGCTGATAGTCGCCGTTGCGTACCTGGCCACCGACCGCGGCGTCGGCATGATGTTCCTGCTGTTCGTGGTGCTCGTCGTGGTGATGAACTTTATCCTGGGCCGCACCCGCTGGGGACGCTCGGTCTACGCCGTCGGCGGCAACGTCGAGGCCGCGCGCCGCGCCGGCATCAAGGTCAACCGCATCTACATCTCGGTGCTCATGCTCGGCACGCTCTTCGCGACGATCGGCGGCCTGCTTGCCTCGGCCCGGCTGACCTCGGCCAGCCTGTCCAGCGGCGGCGGCGACACCAACCTGGTTGCCATTGCCGCAGCCGTCATCGGCGGAACCAGCCTGTTCGGCGGTCGTGGCAGCGCCTACTCGGCGCTGCTGGGCATCCTGGTGATCCAGTCAATTTCCAACGGGCTGACCCTGCTGAACCTGGATTCTTCCATCCGCTACATGATCACCGGCGCCGTGCTGCTGCTGGCCGTCATCATTGACTCACTGTCGCGCCGCTCGCGGGCGAGCCACGGGCAGGCCTAAAAGTACGGGCAGGCCTGGAAGCACGACCAGGCTTAAAAGTCCGGGCAGGCCTAAAGGTCCGGGCAGGCCTGGAAGCACGACGGCGGCCCCCCGACTTCCCCGCGCGACGCCGCCGCAGCACATTCACAGCTAAAAAACTGGTTCGATGCGCGAACAAAGTGCTTACGCTGGAAACATGGAAACGGCTCCAGGAACAGACCGGGAATCCAGGAACAGACCGGGAATCCAGGGGCGGGACGGACGCCGCGGTGGCGGCTGTCCGTGCACTGGTGCGGGTGTCGCGAGCACTGGAGCGGACACTGGCGGAGTTGAGCCTGCCGCACTACCGGGTGCTGGCAGCGGTGTCGGCCGGGGCGGAAATTGCGGCCCGCGTGGCGGAGCGGCTGGCATTGGGACGACCTGCCGTAAGCGCCGCGGTGGCGGCATTGTGTGACCGCGGGTTTCTGGTCCGCGTCGGAGTTGACGCAGACCAGCGCGCCGCGGGGCTGCGCCTGACCAAAACCGGATGGGCGGCGCTGGAACGCGCCGATGCCGCGATGGCGGGAGAGCTGCGCTGCATCACGGGCAAACTGCAGGATCCAGCCGGGGTCATGGCCGCCCTGGCCCAGATTAACGAGGCAGTCGGTGCACGGTACGCCGAACGCCGCCGCGCACGTCCAGCAGGGCTGTCCGGCACCGGCCCGGACGGGTCTGCACGGCAATGACCCAGGTCAGGGACCGGTCCCCGCACGCAGCCGGTCACGGCGAACCCGGCACACCCGATGTCGCAACGGCCGGTGCCGCAACCGCCCCGGGCGGCACAACACCAGGCCGCGGCTGGGTCCGCCGGCTCTGGGGCTACCTCATGAGCCAACGCACCGACATGGCGATCTCCTTTGGCGCGGCCATCCTGGGCAGTGCGGCACAGGTGGTGGTCCCGCTGGTCACCCGGCAGATCGTGGACAACGTCATCCTCGTGCCCAAATCTGAGCTGTGGCCGTGGCTGGCGCTGCTGATTGGGCTGGGCATTGCCACATTCGTCTTCTCCTACCTGCGCCGCTACCACGGCGGCCGCGTGGCACTGTCGGTGCAATACGACCTCCGCAACGACATGCACCGGCAGCTGCAGTCCATGGACGCCGGCAACCTGGAACGGATGCCCACCGGCCAGCTGGTAGCGCGAGCCACCTCGGACTCCGCACTGGTCCAGGGGCTGCTCTCCTTCCTGCCCATCATGAGCGGGAACGTGCTCATGATGGTGCTCTCCATTGCCGTCATGCTGTACCTCTCGCCGCTGCTGGCCGTCATCAGCCTGGTCATGGCCCCGGTGCTGCTGCTGGTTTCCTACCGCATGCGCTGGCGGATCTTCCCCGCCACTTGGGATGCGCAGCAGCAGGAGGGCGACGTTGTCCAGATTGTCGACGAAGCCGTCAACGGCGTCCGCGTGGTCAAGGCCTTCGGCCAGGAGCACCATGAAATTGAACGGATCGCACACTCAGCCGGAAAACTTTACGGCTCGCAAATGCGAGCCACCCGGCTGCAGGCCCGCTACCAGCCGCTGCTGCAGACCATCCCGTCCCTGGGCCAGGTTGCCGTCCTCGCCGTGGGCGGGTACCTCGTCCTGCACAACAACATCACCCTTGGCACCTTCCTCGCGTTCTCCACCTACGTCGCGCAACTCATGGCCCCAACCCGCCAACTCGCCGGCCTGCTCACCATCGGCCAGCAGGCCCGTGCCGGGCTGGAACGGATCTTCCAGCTGCTGGATCTCAAACCCGCCATCGCCGACGCCCCCGACGCCCTGGCGCTGCCCGACGTGGCCGGCGGTATTGAGTTCCGCAACGTCACCTTCCGCTACGGGGATCCCTCCGACGCCGGACCCGCCACCGGAGTGCTCCAGGACGTCAGCTTCCACATTGGTGCAGGGGAGCGGGTGGCGCTGGTGGGCCCCAGCGGCAGCGGCAAGTCGACGGCCACCCTCCTGATCCCGCGCTTCCACGACCCGCAGTCAGGGTCGGTGCTCATCGACGGCCACGACGCCAAGACCCTTGCCCTGACTGCGCTGCGCCGGCGGATCGGCTCCGTGTTTGAGGAAAGCTTCCTGTTCTCCGATACCGTGCGCGCCAACATCGCCTACGGCAGCCCCGACGCCACCGACGCGCAGATCGAGCAAGCCGCCCGGATCTGCCAGGCACACGAGTTCGTCCTCGCACTGCCCAGGGGCTACGACACCCTGGTGGGCGAACGCGGCCTGATCCTCTCCGGCGGCCAGCGCCAACGCATTGCCCTGGCCCGCGCCATCCTCGCCGAACCGCGCATCCTGATCCTGGACGACGCCACCAGCGCCGTGGATGCCCGCACCGAGGCAGCCATCCACGAAGGTCTGCGCGGGGTCGCCCGCGGGCAGACTGTGCTCCTTGTCGCGCATCGGCTTTCCTCCCTCCACCTCGCGGAACGGATCATCGTGTTCGACGCCGGCCGGATCGCCGCCACCGGCACCCACGAGGAGCTTCTGGCCTCAAGCGCAATCTACCGCTCGCTGCTGACAAAGTTCGACGGCGGGAACCAGCCGCCACCTGCCGGCGCCAGCATAGAGGTGCTCGCCGCCTGGACCGGGACCACCGGGTCGGCGTGGGGCAACCCCGCAGCGGCCACGGGCGCTGCAGGCGCCACGGCACCCTCACATGCAAGGGCCCGGATCGGGGCCCCCGGCATCGGCGCCGGCCTGGGCCGCGGCGGAGGGGGTGGCTGGCGCCGCAACCTTGCACCCACCCCGGAACTGCTCGCCCGGGTGGCGGCGCTGCGGCCGGTGAGGGACACCGCCGTCGTCAATCTGGAGAAGGAAACCCGGCCGCAGAAGGACTTCAGCCTGTGGAGGCTGCTGCGCGAATTCCGCCGGCCGCTGCTGCTGGGCCTGGTGCTGGTGGTGCTCGACGCCGTTGCCTCCCTGATCGGGCCGGTACTGGTGCGCACGGGCATTGACCAGGGCGTCAGCCAGGGACTGGTGTCGGTGCTGTTCGCGGCGTCGGGCGTGTACCTGGTGGCGACGCTGGCCGACCTGGTCATCATGATTGGCGAAACGTTTGTCACCGGCCGCACGGCGCAGCGGGTCATGCTGTCGCTGCGGATCAGAATTTGGGCCCAGCTCCAGCGGCTCTCCCTTGACTATTATGAGCGTGAGATGGCCGGGCGGATCATGACCCGCATGACCACGGATGTGGACCAGTTCGAGTCGCTGATTGAAAACGGGCTGCTCTCGGCACTCGTGGCGTTCGTGACGTTTGCGGGGGTGGGGACAGCATTGGTGGTGTTCA
>JBBSQT010000092.1:0-7431 GCA_038243775.1 Actinomycetales bacterium
ACGCTTCCAAGAACAGAATGAATATCATCCTGAGGGCGGGGCTTCGGCAGGGGAGCGAAGACGCGGGTTTATCACCCCCAGATGGAAATGGAATCTATAGCCGCAGGGTTAAGAGCTACCCATAAAACCGCCAATGCCGTGAGCACACCATGGGTTGCTGAAAAATTTGAAGCCTCGCCCATCGAGGACACCCCTGCGCAAGACCAGACACTGACACTGGTTGTATTTTCGCTTGGGACGTAGTGTCCAGGGGTTGGTATTTTCGTAGCTGAACGCCGTGCGGGCTGGCAGATCCAATTTATGGGTGTTCCACGCCACAGTTAATAATATTGGTGCGCTAAAAAGAGAGCCCAACGGCAGTAGCTGAGCGCTCGGGAGCCAGAGGATTCTCAGAAGCTGAGCACCCGCTCGGGTATGAACTTGTCTAAACCCCACACGGGACGGCCCCGACCTTGCGTGACTCCTTGACCTTGCCTGGTGAGGAGCTATTTTTTGCAGCGAGGTTGGTGGCGAGTTATTTTTATGTGCGCCTGCACCAGTGGGGAAGTGCCGCGTGCAGTGCGTTCGGGCCACTGTGGAAGAGATGGGACACGTCCTGCGCCCTGTCGTGCGGGGGCGCGAACCATCCGCCCGGGTGTGAAACTCCGTGCCAACAACGTTACATTTGAGCCATGGCTGAAAATACTTCCAGGAATGCAGTAGTAACAGGCGCCAGCTCAGGCATCGGTGCCGCCACGGTTCGCGCACTTCGGGCAACAGGCTGGACTGTGGTGGCGGTTGCCCGCCGGGCAGAGCGACTGGCGGACCTCGCAGCAGAAACGGGTGCTATTGCCTGCCCGTGCGATATCACCAAGGACGACGACGTTGCCCACCTCCACCGCATGGTCACCGAAACGTTCGCTGCCACGGGCGGCATTGACACGCTGGTGAACATTGCCGGTGGTGCCCGTGGCGTGGACCCAGTGGCCAGTGCCAGCGTCGCCGACTGGGAGTGGATGTACCAGGTCAATGTGCTCGGCACGCTGAACGTCGTCAAGGCGTTCCTGCCAGCACTGCGCCAGCATGGCCGCGGCACAATTTTGACCTTGACCTCCACCGCTGGACTTGTTGCCTATGAGGGCGGCGCCGGTTACAACGCCGCAAAGTTTGGCCAGCACGCACTGAACAACGCGCTGCGCCTGGAAGAAGCCGAGCACAATGTGCGCGTCATCGAGGTGGCCCCGGGCTTGGTTCAAACGGAAGAATTTATGCTGAACCGTCTCGGTGGCGATAAGGATGCCGCGGCCAAGACCTACCAAGGCGTGGCTGAACCGCTGGCCCCTGAGGACGTGGCGGATGTGGTGCGTTACGCGATTGAACTTCCCCAACACATTAATCTGGACCAGATTGTGGTCCGCCCCGTGGCCCAGGCCGCCGCGCACAAGCTCATCCGCCGCTAGAAGGTCCGCTAGAAGTTCACCGAGGGCGTGCCAAAGTGGCGAGGGGCCCTGAAATTTCACACGCCCCGGACACTTTGGCACGCCGTCGCCGAACGGGGGCAGTCCCTGCCCCGCAGAAGTATCCGGTAGAATGGGCAACAATGCGTTGACCCGGCCATCACCGGTGAGCTTTCCGGAAGAACATACCCCGTAAAGGGTGCCAGTAGAACCGGACGGGTAAGCCCGTCACAGCAGATAATGAGCGGCCGTGCCCTGGAGTTAAAAACCAGGGGACGGCAAGCGAGGTGGTACCGCGGCGCAAGCCGTCCTTGCATCCTGAACAAGTTCGCCCACCACCAGGATGATGTGATGACCCACTTCCCGAAGGCCTCAGCCGCCACCGGCCTGCACGCCGAAACCAAACACGTTCCCGCCTCCGTGAGTTTCCCGAAAGTGGAAGAGCTTGTCCTGAAGTACTGGGATGAAGACGGCACCTTCCAGGCCAGCATTGACGCCCGCGAAGCCGGTCCGAACGGGTCAAACGAATTCGTGTTCTACGACGGGCCGCCCTTCGCCAACGGCCTGCCGCACTACGGGCACCTGCTCACCGGCTACGCCAAGGACCTGGTGGCCCGCTACCAGACCCAGCGCGGCCGCCGCGTGGAGCGCCGCTTCGGCTGGGACACGCACGGGCTGCCGGCCGAACTCGAGGCCATGAAGCAGCTGGGCATGACGGACAAGGCCCAGATCGAGGCCATGGGCATCGACAAGTTCAATGACGCCTGCCGCTCCTCCGTCATGAAATACGCCGGGGAATGGCAGGAGTACGTGACCCGCCAGGCCCGCTGGGTCGACTTCGACAACGACTACAAAACACTCAACGTCGAGTACATGGAGTCCGTTCTCTGGGCGTTCAAGCAGCTCCACACCAAGGGCCTGACCTACAGCGGCTACCGCGTGCTGCCTTACTGCTGGAAGGATGAGACGCCCCTCTCCAACCACGAGCTGCGCATGGACGACGACGTCTACAAGGACCGCCAGGATGGGACAGTCACCGTCACCTTCCCGATCCTGACCGGAGAGTCAGCTCTTTCGCAGGAGCTGGCCGGTGTGGCCGCGATCGCGTGGACCACCACGCCCTGGACCCTGCCCACACACCAGGCCCTGGCCGTGGGGCCGGCCGTGAGCTACGCCGTCGTGCCGGCAGGCCCCAACGGGCTTGCCACCGGCGCCACGGCCGGGCGCTTCCTGCTCGCCGCGGACCTCGTGGGCGCCTACGCCAAGGACTTGGGGTACGACGACGGAGCTGCCGCGGGTGCCGCGGTCACCGCCACATACCCGGGCGCCGAGCTTGAGGGCCTGAAGTACGAGCCCCTGTGGGACTACTTCGCCGACGACGAAAAGTACGGCACCGCTGCGTCCTGGCAGTTCCTGCTTGCCGACTATGTCACCACAACGGACGGCACCGGCATCGTCCACCAGGCACCCGCCTACGGTGAAGAGGACCAGAAAGTCTGCGAGGCCTACGGCATCCCCGTGGTCCTCTCCGTCGATGAGGGTGCCAACTTCCTGCCACTGTTTGAGGGCGGCCCGCTGAACGACATCGCCGGCGTGCAGGTCTTCGACGCGAACAAGACCATCACCCGCGTGGTCCGCGACGCCGGGCGCCTGCTCCGCCAGGCCAGCTACGTGCACAGCTACCCGCACTGCTGGCGCTGCCGCACACCCCTGATCTACCGCGCCGTCTCCTCCTGGTATGTGGAAGTGACCGCGTTCAAGGACCGCATGGTGGAGCTGAACCAGGACATCAACTGGATCCCCGGCAACGTCAAGGACGGCCAGTTCGGCAAGTGGCTGGCCAACGCCCGCGACTGGTCCATCTCCCGCAACCGCTACTGGGGCAGCCCCATCCCTGTCTGGCAGTCCGACGACGCCAAGCACCCGCGCACCGACGTCTACGGCTCACTTGCGGAAATCCAGGCCGACTTCGGCCGCCTGCCATTGAACAACGACGGCGAGGTGGACCTGCACCGGCCGTTCATCGACGAGCTGACCCGCCCCAACCCGGACGACCCGCGCACCCCTGAGCAGGGCCAGTCCACCATGCGCCGCGTTGAGGACGTGCTGGACGTCTGGTTCGACTCCGGCTCCATGCCCTACGGCCAGGTCCACTTCCCGTTCGAGAACGAGGACTGGTTCAACACCCACAACCCTGCCGACTTCATCGTCGAATACATCGGACAGACGCGCGGCTGGTTCTACATGCTGCACATCCTCTCGACCGCGCTGTTTGACCGCCCGGCCTTCCGCAACGTCATCAGCCACGGCATTGTGCTGGGCTCGGACGGGGCGAAAATGTCCAAATCCCTGCGCAACTACCCTGACGTCTCCGAGGTCCTGGACCGCGACGGCTCGGACGCCATGCGCTGGTTCCTGATGGCCAGTCCCATCCTGCGCGGCGGCAACCTGGTGGTCACCGAACAGGGCATCCGGGACGGCGTCCGCCAGGTCATCCTGCCCCTGTGGAACGTGTACAGCTTCTTCACCCTGTATGCGAACACGGCCAACGGGGGCAAGGGCTACGACGCCAAGCTGCGCTTCGACGACTACACCGATCCCATGGACCTGTACCTGCTGGCCAACACCGGTGACCTGGTCCGCGAGATCACCGCCAAGCTGGACGGCTACGACGTCTCCGGCGCCTGCGAGTCGCTGCGCACCTACTTCGACATGCTCACCAACTGGTACGTGCGCCGCAGCCGCAACCGCTTCTTCGACGAAAACGTTGACGCCTTCGACGCCCTCTACACCGCACTGGAAACCGTGTGCCGCGTGGCTGCCCCGCTGCTGCCGCTGATCACCGAGGAAATCTGGCGGGGACTGACCGGCGGACGCTCGGTGCACCTGACCGACTGGCCCAACGCCGGCCTCTTCCTCTCCAACGCCGCCCTGGTCGAGCAGATGGAAACCATCCAGCAGGTCTGCTCCACCGGCTCCAGCCTGCGCAAGGCAGCCAAGCTGCGCGTGCGCCTGCCCCTGGCGGAACTCACCGTCGTGGCACCGAACGCCGAGGCCCTGCACAGCGGCGCCGCGATCGTTGCCGACGAGCTGAACATCCGTTCCGTGCGGTTTGTCGACGCCGCGGATGCCTCACCTGAGGAGTTCGGCATCAGCCAAAAGCTGGTCGTCAACGCCCGTGCGGCCGGCCCGCGCCTGGGCAAGAACGTCCAGCTGGCCATCAAGGGCTCCAAGTCCGGGGACTGGTCCGTCACCGACGGTGTCGTCACCGCCGGCGGACTGGACCTGGAACCGTCCGAGTACACGCTCGAGACTGTGGTGGAGGACGCGGCCGACGGCGGCAAGAGTGCCGTTGCGATGCTGCCCCACGGCGGCTTCGTGGTGCTCAACACCGAGCTGACCGCCGAACTCGAGGCCGAAGGAACCGCACGCGACATGGTCCGCGCCGTCCAACAAGCCCGCAAGGACACCGGCCTGCAGGTCAGCGACCGGATCCGCACCATCGTCAGCGCACCGCAGGATGTTATCGACGCCCTGCACGCCAACGCCGAACTGCTCAAATCCGAGACCCTCACGCTCAAGCTTGAACTCATCCCCGGCGATGTTGACACCACCATCACAGTTGAACGGAGCGCCGTCTAAATGACTGCCCAGCACGATGAATTCTCGGTGGAGAGCGTCTACGCCGAGCTTTTGGGCCGCGCGCCCGAGAACAAGATGGAGCCGCGCCTTGCCCCGCTGTTCCGCGCCATGGATGTGCTGGGGGAGCCCAACAAGGCCTTCCCCATCATCCACATCACCGGCACCAACGGGAAAACCTCCACGGCACGCATGATCGAGGCCGGCCTGCTGGCCCACGATCTGCGCACCGGGCGCTACACCAGCCCGCACCTGACCCGCGTGACCGAACGCATCAGCATTGACGGCGCTCCCGTCAGCGACGAGACGTTCGTGCGGATCTGGGACGAGATCCGCCCCTACCTGGACATTGTCGACGCCGAACTCACGGCCGCGGGGGAAACCCGCCTCACGTATTTCGAATGCCTGACCATCCTGGCCTTCGCCATCTTCGCCGACGAGCCCGTTGACGTGGCCGTCATGGAAGTTGGCTTGGGCGGGATCACCGACGCCACCAACGTTGGCGACGGCCAGGTCGCTGTCATCACGCCGATCTCCCTGGACCACACCGAACTTCTTGGCGACACCACGGGGCTCATCGCAAAAGAGAAGGCCGGCATCATCAAGGAGGGCGCATTTGTCATCAGCGCCGCCCAGCCCACCGATGCCGCCCAGGTCATTTTGGAGTCGGCCCGGGATAAGCACGCCGACTTCCGCTTCGAAGGCGTCGAATTCGGCGTTGAGTCACGCATCGTGGCGGTGGGCGGGCAGATGCTCGACCTGCAGGGGCTGGCCGGGCGCTACCCGGGCATCCTGCTCCCGCTGCACGGCGAACACCAGGCCCAGAATGCCGCCGTCGCCCTTGCCGCGCTGGAGGCATTCCTGGGCGGGGGAGAGAAGGAACTGAACCACGACCTGGTGCAGGAAGGCTTCGCTGCCGCCACCTCACCCGGGCGCCTGGAAGTCATGCGCACCTCGCCCACCATTGTCGTGGACGCGGCACACAACCCGGCCGGCATCGCCGCCAGCGCGGCCGCCCTGCAGGAGTCCTTTGCCTTCAGCAAGCTCGTGGTGGTGCTTGGGGTGCTGGCCGAAAAGGACGCCGAGGAAATCCTGAACTCCCTCAAGGAAGCCTACGGCGACGAGGCGCAGGAGCTGTGCCTGACCCAGTCCACCTCCCCGCGCGCCATCCCGGCGGCGGAACTGGCCGAGCTCGCCGTCGACCTTGGCTGGAACGAGGAAGACGTCCACATTGCCGAGAAGCTCGACGACGCCATCGAATGGGCCGTGGAGCGGGCCGAAGCCAACAACGACCTTGCCGGCGGCGTGCTGATCACCGGCTCCATCACGCTGGTGGGTGAGGCCCGGATCCTGCTGGGACGCCCCGGGGAAAAGGAAGGTGCCTGAGACATGGCAAAGCTGACAAAGGCACAGCGCGAATGGAAGCCCGACACACCCAAAAAACCGCGCTCCACGAGGCTGATGTTCGCCTCCGTGGTGCTGCTGCTCGAAGCATTCGTGGCGCTGTTTCTGGGCCTGGCCCTGTTTGGCCTGAAGGACAAGGACGCCACCTACCTGATTGCGGCCGGCGTGCTTGCCGTGCTGATGATCCTGGCATGCGGGGTGATCCGCAAGCCCTGGGGCCCGGCCTTTGGCTGGATCCTGCAGCTGGCGCTGATCGCCGGGGGCTTCTGGGAACCGTCCATGTTCGTGGTGGGCGTGCTGTTCGCCGTGGCCTGGTGGTACGCGCTTTATGCCGGCGCCCGCATTGACAGGGAAAATGCCTCCCGGGCCCGGACCCAGGCCGCCTGGGATGCAGCCCACCGCGACGAAGCCACGGGCCCGGAAGTAGCTGGCACGGAAGTGCCAGTCACCAAAGCTCCGGGCCCGGAAGTACCCGGCACGGAAGTACCCGGCACCAAAGCTCCGGGCCCGGAAGTACCCGGCACGGAAGCCGGTGGGACCTCCGGCGGCAGCCCCTCGGCGCAAGCCAAGTAAACTGAACCCCGACTGTCCATTTTTAACTAGTTATTGGAGTAATTGTGAGCATTGAGCGCACCCTTGTCCTGGTCAAGCCCGACGGCGTGGCCCGCAACCTGACCGGCACCATCCTTTCCCGCGTTGAAACCAAGGGGTACACCCTGGTCCAGCTGGAAATGGTCAACGCCACCCGTGAGGTGCTCGAAGCGCACTACGAAGAGCACCTCGGCAAGCCATTCTACGAGCCGCTCGTTGAGTTCATGCTTTCCGGGCCCATCGTGGCAGCGATCTTCGAGGGCGACAGCGTCATCGCCGGTTTCCGCTCACTGGCCGGTGCCACCGATCCCACCGTCGCCGCGCCCGGCACCATCCGCGGTGATTTCGGCCGCGACTGGGG
>JBBSQT010000093.1:0-7388 GCA_038243775.1 Actinomycetales bacterium
CGTGCTCGCCACAATGTTCTCGGGCACCACCACGGTGCCAAACTCCGTTCCCGACACCCAGTCGCTGCCCACCACCAGGCGGATGCCTGAAACGGTGGGATCTTCCTGCAGGGCAGTGTCGGGCAGGTTGAACAGGGTCGCCACACCGGCAGCAACATCCGCCATTCCGGTGCCGTAGACAAGCTGGGTTTCGGCCTGTTTTGGGACGTCTCCTGCAGACCAGGACGCTGTGAAGCCGTCCGCGGAGAGCATCTGCAGCAACTCCACCGTGCGGCCCGCCACTGATGAGGCGTTGGCGACGGAAATGGGCTGGATCGCCTTGTCGTAAGCCGGGGCCTCCGGGGCGGGCTCCTCCGTCGGGGCGTCTGCTGCCGGCGGTTTCGTGCCGGGCGTTGCAGTCGCCGGCGCCGGCGCCGGCGGCTCCGGGGTCAGCGACTTGTCATTGCGCAGCGCAGCGAAGAACTGGGCTGCAGCCGGTTCCTGCAGCTGCACCTTGTTGATGTCCCCGGAATAAGCCTCCGTGGGCACGGTCACGAAGGACACCTGCCCCAGGTCAATCTTGGCCAGTCGCGTGGCAACACCAATCATGGAGGGAATGTTGGCCAGGCCCTCATCGATGGTGAGGTTCCTTGTGATGACATCGGCCAGGGTGTACAGCTTGGGGAGGTTGGTCAAGGTGCCTTCGCTCTTGACCTTGCGGATCATGGAGCCCAGGAAGTACTGCTGGGCATTGATGCGGGCCAAATCGCTGGCATCACCGAACGCGTGCCGGGTGCGCAGGAATGCCAGCGCGTCCTCGCCCTGGACCAGGCTGTTCCCGGCGGGCAGCCGCAGCCAGGACCCGTCGACGTCGTACATGGCGTGGTCCACACAAACCTTCACACCGCCCAGGGCGTTGGAGAGTTCCTTGACGGCAGTGAAGTCGGCCAGCATGAAGTGGTCGATGGTCAGGCCCGTGATGTCGTTGATGGCGGCAACCGTGCAGCCGGGACCTGTCTGCAGGGTGCTGTTGAGCTGCCCGGCGGGGGCGCCGGGGACTATCTGGCCGCCCGCTGCCGGCTGGCAATCCGGGATGGGGACCATCAGGTCCCGTGGAAAGCTGGTGACCGAGACGCGGCTGTTGTCGGCGGAAATGTCCATCAACAGCATGACGTCCGCGTTGCCCTCCCCTGCCGAGTCGTCCTCGGTGCCGTACTGGCTGTTGGCGCCGGCCCGGGTGTCCGTTCCGATGATCAGGATCTGCAGGGACCCGGTCTGTTCAACCGGTGTGCCGGTGGCGGATTTGCCGCCCACGCCCACATTCAGCGGCGCCGTGGTGACGTTGGTCTGCAGCTTGTAGAACAGCAGCCCGGCGGTTCCAAGCCCAATCACGACGGCGGCCGCGAGGGACAGTGCCGTGATCCGCAGCCACAGCGGTGCTTTCTTGGCGGCCTTGAAGTGCCGTCCCATGGGGCCTGCCGGGCTGCGGTATCCGCTGGGTGCGGCGGTGGCAGCCTTGGCTGAGCCCGTTTCGGAACGGCAGCGCCCCATGGATGAACCTTTCACAATGAACAATGACTTGGACGAGTTTAGCGAGCAAAACTGGGAAGTCGCACAACGCCGCGCTGGAGCCTGGCGCCGCCGAACTGAAACGGGTCCCTAGAACCCCAGTTTTACCAGCTGCTTGGGGTCCCGCTGCCAGTCCTTGGCCACCTTGACATGCAGGTCCAGGTAGATCTTGGTGCCTAGAAGCGCCTCGATGCCCTTGCGCGCGTTGGTGCCGACCTCGCGCAGCCTGGCCCCGCCCTTGCCGATGATGATGGCCTTCTGCGAGGGCCGTTCAACGTACAGGTTGACGCGTACATCCAGCAGCGGGTTGTCTTCGGTACGGTCTTCGCGGGGCACAATCTCCTCCACGACGACGGCCAGGGAGTGGGGCAGTTCATCCCTGACGCCCTCCAGCGCGGCTTCGCGGATCAGTTCCGCCACCATGACGGCTTCGGGTTCGTCTGTCAGCTCCCCGTCAGGGTAGAGCGCCGGCGAGAGCGGGAGGTACCCGGCAAACACCTTGGCCAGCGTTTCAACCTGGAAGTCTTCCACTGCTGAGACGGGCACGACGGCGGCGAAGCCCCTTTCGCCGATGGCCTCCCGCCCCAGCGCCTCAACAGCGATCAACTGGTCCGTGACCGCCTGTCGGTCAACCGTGTCGGTCTTGGTCACGATCGCGACCACCGGCTTGTTGCCGACATTGCCGAGCTGCGCGGCAATGTAGCGGTCCCCGGGACCGATTTTCTCGTTGGCCGGCAGGCAGAAGCCAATGACATCAACCTCGGACAGGGTGTCGGCCACCAGATCGTTCAAACGCTTGCCCAACAGGGTGCGGGGCCGGTGCAGCCCAGGGGTGTCAACCAGCACCAGCTGGAATGCGTCCCGGTGGACAATGCCGCGGATCGTGTGGCGGGTGGTTTGTGGTTTGGCAGAGGTGATGGCCACTTTCTGCCCCACCAGCGCATTGGTCAGGGTTGATTTGCCGGCGTTGGGACGACCCGCAAGGACTGCGAATCCGGCACGGAAATCCTCACCCTTGGATTCAACCAGGCCTTTGGTGGCTTTGGACTTGCTCATGATTGCTCCTGTGTTGTGGATCGGTGGGTGGCAGTGGGGGCCGTAGTGTCATTCTCGGCTGGTTCCAGTGTGCTGGCAATGACGTGGCTGACCCGTTTGGGTGATCCTTCGATCCTGTCAGCCACCAGCAGGATGCCCTCGACCTGCACGCTGTTGCCAACAGCAGGTATCCGGCCCAGGTGTTTGGCGAGCAAACCGCCCACGGTGTCCACCTCGTCGTCGTCAATGTCCTTGCCGAACAGCTCACCGAGCTCATCGATGGCCATCCGCGCCCGGACCCGGTACCGTCCGTCGGGAAGGATATGGACATCCGGTGACTCTTGATCGTACTCGTCGGCTATCTCGCCAACGATTTCTTCGAGCAGGTCCTCCAAGGTCACCAGTCCGGCGGTTCCGCCGTACTCGTCGACCACAATGGCAAAGTGTGTGGATTCGCGTTGCAGTTCCTGCATCAGCTCATCCACGGTCTTGGACTCGGGGACGTACCGGGCGCTGCGGCTGAGTTGTTCCACGGTGGGAAGCTGCGCATTTTCTTCCAGTTCCGCCGCTTCGCTGTGGTGGGGCCGGTACAGGGCAGCCACAACATCCTTGAGGTAGAGAATGCCCATGACGTGGTCGGCGCTTTCGCCAATGACGGGAATGCGCGAATATCCGGAGCCCAGGAATATTTCCAGGGCTTCGGTCAGGCTGCTTCCCTGTTCAACACTGACGATGTCGGTGCGGGGGACCATGACGGAGCGGACCATGGTTTCGCCGAGGTCAAAGACGCTGTGGATGAGCTCGGCTTCGCTTTCCTCGATCATCTCCGCTTCGCTGGCGCGGTCGACGAACTCCCGGAACTCTTCTTCGCTGACGAAGGCGTCGTCGCTTGTGGGGGCGTCCTTGGCCAGGGCCGAACCAATCCCGATGAGCCATTGCGGAATGGGTCCCAGGATGCGCCGCAGCGCATGGACCAGCCACGCGCAGCCGCCCACGAGCCCGGCCGAGTGCAGCCTGCCGAGGCGGCGCGGTGAGACCCCCACCAGCATGAAGCCGAGAATGGCCATGATGACGGTGGCGATCAGGCCGGCGACCCATTCGTTGCCCAGCAGCTCCGTCAGGAAGATGGCCACCGCAACGGCGCTGGCCATCTCCGACCAGACACGCCAGAAACGAAGGGCGTTGAGGTGCGCTGCCGGGTCAGCGAGGACCAGGTCGAGAGAGGCATGCCGTCTCTGTGCGGCCATGGTTTCGCCATCATGCCGGGGAAAAAAGTTCAGGGCAGATTCAAGGGCAGCCATGAAGGCTGCCATGGCCACAAAAATGAACCCGATGGCCGGCAAGGCAACGAGCGTCACTTCATTGTCTCCCGGGGGGCGTCCTTGCCCAGGAAGCTGGAAAGCAGTTCGCGCTGGATGCCGAACATCTCTTCCTTGTCTTCGCGTTCCGCATGGTCGTAGCCCATGAGGTGGAGCATGCCGTGGGTTGTCAGCAGCAGCAGTTCCTCTTCAGTGCTGTGGCCGGCGGCCACGGCCTGCTCCGCCGCAACCTCGGGACAAAGAACAATGTCCCCGAGCAGTCCTGCCGGGGTGGGGTGTGTTGCAGTGCCGGGGCGCAGCTCATCCATGGGGAAGGAGAGGACGTCCGTGGGGCCGGGCTCATCCATCCATTCGATGTGGAGTTTCTCCATGGTGGGAACGTCGGCCAGGATCACCGACACCTCTGTCTGGGGGTGCACAAACATGCCCGCCAGGATGTGCTTGATGAGCCGGACGAGTTCCTCTTCGGAAACCTCCACGCCGGATTCGTTGTTGATTTCGATGCTCATCGGGAGGTGCTTTCCTTTGGTGTTGTGGGACTGGGATGGGCGTCATCCCAGTTGTTGTAGGCACTGACGATGGCGCCCACCAATCGGTGCCGGACAACGTCGTTGGCATCCAGTATGGAGAAGTGGATGTCATCGACGTCGTGCAGGATTTCCCGCACCACGCGCAGGCCGGATTTGGTGCCGGTGGGCAGGTCCACCTGGGTGATGTCGCCGGTGACAACGATTTTTGAGCCGAAGCCAAGACGTGTCAGGAACATTTTCATTTGTTCCGGCGTGGTGTTTTGGGCCTCGTCCAAAATGATGAAGGCATCATTGAGTGTCCGCCCGCGCATATAGGCCAGCGGCGCCACTTCGATGGTGCCGGCGGCCATGAGCCGCGGAATGGTTTCCGGGTCCATCATGTCGTGGAGTGCGTCGTAGAGCGGGCGCAGGTACGGATCAATTTTGTCGTTGAGGGTGCCGGGCAGAAACCCCAGCCGCTCCCCTGCCTCCACGGCGGGGCGTGTGAGGATGATGCGGCTGACCTCCTTGCGCTGTAGCGCCTGGACGGCCTTGGCCATGGCGAGGTAGGTTTTGCCCGTGCCTGCGGGGCCAATGCCAAAGACCACCGTGTTGCGGTCGATCGCGTCGACGTATTCCTTTTGGTTGGCCGTCTTGGGCCTGATGGTCCTGCCCCGGCTGGAGAGGATGTCGTAGCTGAGAATGTCCACGACGGAGGTGTCGGGGTGGGTCTTGAGCATGGCCACCAGCTGCTCCCACACGGCGGCATTCATGGAGTTGTTGCGTGCCACCATGCCACGGGCTTCCTGCATCAAGTGCATGATTCGCGGGACCACTTCGGCGGGTCCGGTGATGGTCAGGACGTTGCCCCGGGCCAGGATGCTGACGTCGGGGTAGTGGTCCTCGACAATGCGCAAGCCTTCATCTTCAGCCCCCAGGGCTGCCACCATTTGTTCGGTCGAGAGAAAGTGCACCACTTCGGTTCGTGTGCCGTCCACGGAATGTGGGAAGTGCCGCCCGGGACCCTCGTCGGGGCGGGCATCGGGTCGGGGCGCTGTTGTCTCTGCCATAAATTCGGCCGGTTCAGGCCTGCGATCTCTCCTTGACTGTTCCGGTGGTTTCCACCGGATACCTTGATGGTGCTCCTGACTCTAAATTCTAGTCCACTCCTCCCGGGCCGGCACTGCCGCACTCCATTATCTGTTTTAAGCCCTCAGCGCACATTTGGTCCAGCAAATGAAGGCAAGTGTTTCGATACGGTTTCAGTTCTGCAAAAACCGCGGATTTTCCGGGCCCGCGGGCGTCCGACTATGCCAAGCTAGGGAAGGTTCAAAGGCTTGTGGGGATGCTTACTGAACTGGAGTTCCTGGCTGCAGGCATGGGAGGCAATCAATGTCCCGGCAGGAGCTTTATCCAGTGTCAAACCCCCTAGATTAGCGAGCGTTTTTCCATGTCTGCCATTCATCCCGCACCGCCAGGACGCACCGGCGCCTGTGCTGACGCGGGAAGCCGACGGCGGCGCACGCACGCCCGTTTTCGGATGGTGGACCGCTGCGCAATTCTGGGCCTCTCGCTTGTCCTTTCATTACTGGGCTGCACACCCACGAACACGGACAGCCATGACGTCAGCATGCCACCCAGCAGTGCCACCACGTCGCCGGCGTTGGTGACCGCGGCACCGTTGGAGACAGCCACCGCTTTCCAGACGCTTCCCGTCTATTGGTTGGGCCGCAGCGGCGACGACGTCTTCCTGTACCGCGAATTCTTCCCCACCAAGACCACGGACGACCCGTTGGTGGCAGCCCTGCGCGCCATGATGGGAGCCAAACCCAAGGATCCGGACTACTTCACCATCTGGAACAGCCCCACGAGGCTGGGAGCGTCCATTTCTGCCAAGAACGTCATCACGGTGGACATATCAGCGGACGCCTTTGGGCAAAAGGTTGACAACGGCATCGCCGAACGAGCGGTGGCCCAGCTCGTGTACACCGCCACGGCCGCCGCCGCCATGTCGGGGCTGGTGGACTCCGGCAGCACCATCCAGGTCTCCATTCTCGTGGACGGCCACACCGGCTACAAGGCGTTTGGGCAGGTCCCCCTGGAGAACCCGCTGACGCGCAATCCTGCCCTGGTGGGGCCCGTGTGGATCATCGACCCGGCCGAGAATGCCATCTACAAGACACTGCCGCTGAAAGTTGCGGGCCAAGGGGTTTCACCCACAGGGACCCTCGCCTGGGAGCTGGCAAAAGTCAGCAATGACATGGTGGACGGAGTGCATTTGAACGGCACCGTGAACATTGCCGGTGGGCCCAACGAATTGGGCAAGTTCTCCTTCAGCCTGGTTCCCCCTGCCGGGACCTACCAGCTGTCCGTATATATTGACGATCCGCAGTCACCCGGCCGGCAGCTTGGCCTGGACACGAAGATTGTGCGGATCGCCGAACAAAACATCAAATAAGTTTCGCGGGGCCGGATGCAGGCCACGGCGCACCCGGCGGGAAAAGTGCTCTCCGTCGAAGGCGTGCTGCTACCAGCGTCCCAGTTCCTGGCTCAGAAGGACGACGGCGGCCGGTCCGGCAGTCGATGAGCGCAGGACATGGTGGCCGAGCAGGGCGGTCCTGGCCCCGGCGGCCGTGAACGCCTGAACCTCTGCGACACTCATGCCGCCCTCCGGGCCAACGATCATGAGCACGCTGCGCGCCGCAGGCCCCGCAGGTGCGGACCCGGCTGCTGCCGGTTCGGCCGCGAAGGGCCCGTCCTGGGCCACGGACTGGGCCACGGGGTGAGGCACGGACTGGGCCACGGGGTGAGGCACGGACTGGGCCACGGGGTGAGGCACGGACTGAAACCAGTGCCGGGCCAGGGCAGCAACGGACTCGGTGGCGTCCTCATGCAGGATCAGGGCGAGGTCCGCGGCGGCGATCTGTTCGCAGACCCCTGCCGTACCCACAAGGTCACCCACGGTGGGCACGGCTGA
>JBBSQT010000094.1:0-7388 GCA_038243775.1 Actinomycetales bacterium
GTTTTGGCCCCGACAACCTGACCCTTGACCTGGATGTGAACGGCCCCGGGGACTTGTTCACCCTCGACCGGGTGCAGCTGGCGGCGGAACTGGGCAGCGATCCGCTCCTGCCCGATGGTGAAGTGCTCGACGGCGTGCTCAGCGCGGACCCGCTGCTGTCGGTTCGCGGGGACACTGCCGAGGAGTGCTGGCGAATCGTTGAGGACGCCTTTGCGGCATGGAAGTCCGGTGAGGTTCCCATGGAGGAATACCCGGCCGGTTCAACGGGCCCGTCCGACTGGACCACCAGCAACGACTGACCTGCACTGCACTTGCCGTGCAGGCCCCCGGCATCCTCATCAAGTTGCCGAGCCGCGGAGGTGGGCAGCCGGCTTCACGGATTGATGACGGCAGGCGTGCGGGCGGCGTTTCAGGCGGCCCGGTGGCCCTGGCGCGCCTGGTGGCGCTGACGCGCCTGGATGGCGGCCGTGCCGCGTTCGCCGGTGCGGACCCGGACGGCCTCGACCACCTCGAGCGCCCAGACCTTGCCGTCCCCGGCCGTGCCGGTATTTTTTACTGGCGACAATGATGTCCACGAGATCCCAGGCCTGCCCGTCTGAGCACAGGACTTCGATCCTGACTTTTTCGTGGAGGTCCACGGTGTACTCCGCTCCCCTGTAGATTTCGGTGTGCCCGCGTTGGCGCCCATATCCATGGGCGCTGCTGACCGTCAGCCCCTGCACCCCATAGCTTTCCAGGGCCTTGCGGACTTCCTCGAGCTGTCCGGGCCTGATGATGGCGGTGATGAGTTTCATGCCTCGCCCCTCACGTCGGAGACTGCGGCCGCAGGGTTGGCCGCAAGATTCCCGGCGCCCGAGCCTTGACGGAGTCGATGCAGTGCCGGGGTGAAGCTCCCTGAGCTCCGGCCTCCCAGGTCGTAGGCGGATTCAGCATGCAAGGCCACGTCAACCCCCACGTCTTCGTGCTCCTTCGACACCCTGAACCCCATGGTCTTGTTGATGATCCAACCAATGGCGTAGGCCATGATGAAGGAATACAGCATGACGGCCAGGGCCCCCGTGGTTTGCTTGCCCAACAGTTCAAGTCCACCGCCGAAGAACAGGCCTTGGGCGGCCGCCGGCGACTGGGGATCTGCGGCGAGGCCGATGAACAGGGTTCCCAGAAGTCCTCCCACAAGGTGCACGCCGACGACGTCGAGCGAGTCGTCGATGCCGAAGCGGTACTTCAAGCCGACAGCCAGGGCACAGACGGCTCCTGCCAGCAGGCCCAGCCCGAGCGACCACATCGGTGTCAACGCTGAACAGGCCGGAGTGATCGCGACCAGGCCGGCGACGGCCCCGGATGCGGCGCCCAAGGAAGTGGGACGCCCTTCGCGGAGTTTTTCCACCACGAGCCAGCCCAGAATTGCCGCGGCCGGGGCGGCCAGGGTGTTGATCCAGGCGCATCCCGCGACGGCGTTTGCGCCCAGCGCCGATCCGGCGTTGAACCCGAACCAGCCGAACCACAGCAGTCCGGCACCCAGCATGACGAAGGGCAGGTTGTGCGGGCGGTGGCTGGGATCCTTGCCGAATCCGTGGCGCGGCCCCAGGATCAAGGCCAGGGCAAGGGCGGCCGCTCCTGCATTGATGTGGACGGCCGTGCCGCCCGCGAAGTCGATGACGCCCAGGCCCTGGCCAAGCCAACCGCCGGTTGGTTTGCCGTTTGCGTCGGTGGTGAATGAAAACACCCAATGGGCAACGGGGAAGTACACCAGGCTCACCCAAACTGCGGCGAATGTCAGCCAGGCCCCGAACTTGGCCCGGTCGGCGATGGCGCCGGTGATGAGGGCCACTGTGATGACGGCAAAAACGGCCTGGAAGCCCACAAACACAATTTCGGGGATGGACCCCACCAGTGGTGCCCCCTTGCCGGTGTCGAGGATGCCTTGCAAGCCGAGCTTTTGGAGCGGGTTGCCGAGCAGTCCTCCGCCGAGGTCGGTGCCAAACGCGGCGGAGTACCCGAAAAGGATCCACAGCACCGCGACAATGCCGATGGCGCCGAAGCTCATCATCATCATGTTCAGGACTGCCTTGGCACGGGTCATGCCGCCATAGAAGAATGCCAGTCCCGGGGTCATCAGCAGCACCAGGGCTGCCGAAACCAGGACCCATGCAGTATCGCCAGAATTCATGGTGCCGGCCTTTCGTTGCAAGAGTTGCCACCGCCACATCATCGGGGCTGTGCGCTGTGGACTCTTACAATGCTGGGACCTGCATGTTTCGTGGCCGGGCAGCAAACATGTCAGCCACGTTACATTTGTGCCGCTGCTGTTACGTTCTCGCCTCAGGGTTGTTTCCGCGCTGTTTCAGGACCAACGCAAGTTAAGACCAGCGTGCCGCGAGATCGCGGGACTTCGCCTGCCACCAATTCGTGATCGCCTTTAACCCACAGTGCCCGCCGAAGCGGGCACTTGACGCGGAACTCTCACAGGGGACAGCCGACTTGGACTTAGTTCAAGAGTGCGTCCACGAAGCTTTCTGCGTCGAAGGGCGCCAGGTCGTCGGCGCCTTCGCCCAGGCCAACCAGCTTCACCGGAACCCCCAGCGTGTTCTGGATGGCGACAACAATGCCCCCCTTGGCGGTGCCGTCGAGCTTGGTCAGGACAATGCCGGAAATGTTGACGACCTCGGCAAACACCTTGGCCTGCGTGAGTCCGTTCTGCCCGGTGGTGGCATCAAGCACCAGCAGCACCTCATCGACGGTGGCCTGCTTTTCAATGACGCGCTTGACCTTGCCCAGCTCATCCATCAGGCCAACCTTGTTCTGCAGGCGGCCGGCGGTGTCGATCATGACCACATCGACTTCCTGCTCGATGCCTGCCTTCACCGCTTCAAAGGCGACCGAGGCGGGGTCTGCGCCGTCGACGTCGGACTTCACTGTGGGAACACCCACCCGGGCTCCCCACGTGGCAAGCTGCTCTGCGGCGGCGGCGCGGAAGGTGTCGGCGGCGCCGAGCAGCACGTCCTTGTTCTCGGCGACGAGCACGCGGGCCAGCTTGCCCACCGTGGTGGTCTTGCCGACGCCGTTGACGCCCACCACCATGAGGACGGCCGGGCGGTCATCGTGGCGGGTGATGTTCAGTGTGCGGTTCATGGTGGGGTCGACCAGGGCAATGAGTTCCTCGCGCAGCATCGCCTGGACGTGCTCGGGGCTGCGGACGCCCAAAACCTTCACGCGGTCCCGCAGGGTGTCCACGAGGCTCATGGTGGCGTCGGTGCCGATGTCCGCCAGCAGCAGCGTCTCCTCGACCTCTTCCCACACGTCCTCGTCGATCGTGTCGCGGGAGAGCAGCGCCAGCAGGCCCTTGCCCAGGGCGTTGTTCGACTTCGACAGCCGCGCGCGCAACCGCACCAGGCGGCCTTCCACGGGCAGCGGCGTTTCAATCGAGGGGGCTGCGGGTTCTGGAACCACAATTTCCGTCTCCGACGGCGGGACCTGGGTTTCCGGGCGCTCCTCCACCAGGGTGCCGCCACCGCGGGCGTCGGTGGAATCCAGCGGGGCCGGATCGTTGGCGTCGCGGGGGCCGATGTAGTTCTGGCTGTTGCGGCGGCCCTTGATGAAGACCGGAATGAGCCCGCCGATGATGGCGAGCCCAACCACAATGGACAAGATGATGGGGAGAAGTTCATTCACTCCCCCAGTCTCTCATGCAGCCCCGCCGCGCCCGCTTTCCCCACGGGACCGTTTTTCCCTGCACGGCCCACGCTTTCCCTGCAGCCCCCAGCTTTCCCTGGGATGTGGCAGGCTCTAAGCTGATGCCAATGACCAGTTCCCCATCCAACAAGACCCTGGATCCCGCTGCCGTGAAACTGCCGCGCGAGATCAAGGTCCTTGTCGCCGCTGCCTTCATGATCGCCATCGGCTTCGGCATTGTGGCGCCCATCCTGCCGCAATTTGCGCAAAGCTTTGATGTGAGCGTGACCGCCGCCGCCGTGGTGGTCAGCGCCTTCGCACTCACGCGGCTGGTCTTCGCCCCGCTGAGCGGCTGGCTCGTGGAGCGGATGGGTGAACGCCGCACCTATATATTGGGCATCCTGATTGTGGCCGCTTCCTCGGCGGCCTGCGCCTTTGCCCAGACTTATTGGCAGCTGCTGGTGTATCGCGGGCTGGGCGGCATCGGCTCCACCATGTTCACCGTGGCTGCCATGGGCCTGCTGATCAGGTTGGCGCCGCCCTCGGCCCGCGGCCGGGTCTCCAGCCTGTACTCCGGTTCGTTCCTGCTGGGCAACATTGCCGGTCCCGCCGTGGGCGGGCTCCTCGCCGGTTTCGGCATGGCGCTGCCGTTCCTCGTCTACGCGTCGGCCCTGGTGCTGGTGGCCATTCTCGTCGCCACGCAGCTTCCCGCCGTGAAGAATTCCGCCGTGAAGAATTCCGCCGTGCGCCCTCGCTGGGGACGCGCAGCGAAGCCGGGTCCGGCAGTCACAGCCCCGACCGTGCCTGCCAAGCATCCTGTCCTGCCCCTGCGCGAAGCCCTGGTCATCCCTGCCTATCGGGCCGTGCTGACCTCGAGCTTCGCAAACGGATGGTCGGCCTTCGGCATCCGCATGGCCCTGGTGCCGCTCTTTGCCACGGCCGCACTCGGGGCGGGTCCGGAGGTTGCCGGGATCTCCCTGGCCGTGTTCGCCGTGGGGACCGGGGTGGCCCTGACGTTCTCCGGCAAACTGGCCGACACCTGGGGCCGCAAGCCCATGATCCTCTCGGGCCTGGCCGTGAACGGCATCGCGATGGGCGTTTTGGGCTTCACCGGCAACGAGTTCTGGTTCTTCCTCATCTCGGCCGTTGCCGGCCTGGGCAGCGGCCTCATGGGGCCGGGCCAGCAGGCCGCCGTCGCCGACGTCATCGGCAACGACCGCTCCGGCGGCAAGGTCCTGGCCACGTTCCAAATGAGTTCGGACCTCGGCGCCATCATCGGCCCCATCGCCGCCGGCTTCCTCGTGGACACGCTCTCCTACGGGCCGGCCTTCTTAATGGCGACGGCGGTGGCCCTGGTCAGTTTCCTGTTCTGGCTCCCGGCGAAAGACACCCGGCAGCCGCTCAGCTAAGACGCCCCGCCGCCCGGATCCCGGCAGCTGACAATCGGATGTGTGCCGAGTCGGGGTGGTGTTTGATGCCTCAGCGGTAGTGGTGCAACCCCAGGCGCTTGAGCACGACGGCGCTTCCCGTCTCCCGCTCCCCGCCCACCCAGGTGCCGGACGGCTGGAAGGCGGTGTCCCGGCGTCGCCCATCCCCTGCCCCTGGCACCCGTGCTGTCAATCATCGCGTTCTTCTCCGTGGTGCGCCGCGTGCCGGAAACGAAGGGGGAATCCCTGCCAGAGATCGAACAGTGTTGACGTGAGGGCGTAGCGTCGCGCAGAAAGGCAGTCCCCGGGCAGGTGCGGTGGCACCACAATTGGCGCGCCCAGGTCACGGCAGGAGCATCCGCCGGCCAAGTAAACCGCCCCACGCCCAGGGGAACCCTTCCTGGCAAGGCTGCCGCGCCGGCGATCCTTAGTGATCCATTTCGGGACCACCACCGTGCGGAGCGATTGCGGATGTCGTCAAAGTCCGGAAGCTCCCCGGCCACAACCCTCAAACAGCTTCGGAGGCTTCCGCAGTGGTCCCCGCACGGTCAAGGCGCTGGCTGATGACGGTTGAGACGCCGTCGCCCCTCATCGACACGCCGTAAAGCGCATCCGCCACTTCCATGGTGCGCTTTTGGTGGGTGATGATGATGAGCTGGCTGGACTCGCGCAGCTCCTCGAAAATGCTGATGAGCCGTCCCAGGTTCGTGTCATCCAGGGCGGCCTCGACCTCGTCCATGACGTAGAACGGGGAGGGCCGGGCCTTGAAAATGGCCACGAGCAGCGTCACGGCGGTCAGCGAGCGCTCCCCGCCGGAGAGCAGTGAGAGGCGCTTGATCTTCTTGCCTGCGGGCCGGGCCTCGACCTCGATGCCGGTGCTGAGCATGTCACCCGGGTCGGTCAGCACCAGCCGGCCTTCCCCTCCCGGGAAGAGCCGGGCAAAGACCTGCTCAAAATGTCCGGCCGTGTCCGCGAAGGCTGAGGTGAAGACCTCTTCAACCCGGGCGTCGACCTCCTTGATGATCTCCAGCAGATCCTTGCGGCTGGCCTTGAGGTCCTCCAGTTGCGAGGACAGGAATTGGTGCCGTTCCTCCAGCGCCGCAAATTCCTCCAACGCGAGGGGGTTGACCTTGCCCAGGGCGGCGAGGTCCTTCTCGGCACGCTTGAGCCGCTTTTCCTGCTCCTCACGCACGAACGGCGTGCCCCCGCGGATCTCGGCGCCGGAGTCGTCCACCTCCACGCGCAGGGCGGCCCACTTGTCGGTGGCCCCGCCGGGCTCCGCGGGCACCAGGGTGCCGGGTCCGTATTCCTTGATCAGGTGGTCGACGCTAAACCCCAGCTCCTCGATGGACTTGTTCTCCAGCGTCTCGATGCGCAGGCGCTGGGCCGCGCGGGCCAGCTCGTCCTTGTGCACCGAGTCGGTGAGCCTGGCGAGTTCCTTTTCGGCCTCCACCGTTGTGCCGCGGACCGCCATGAGCTCCACCTCGCGTGCGGCCCGCTGCTCCTCGGCCTCGTCCCGCACACGCTCGGCGAGCTCAATCGATTCCTCCACAAAGGCGGCAATCTGCGCGGCGGCCTGGGCCACGGCCGCGGACTTCTTCGCCTGGAACAGCCTGCGCCGGGCCCGCTGCGCCGCCTGTTCGCGCGCCAAACGCTCCGTCGCGGCAGCCCGTTCCAGCCCGGCAGCCCGCGTGCGCACGGTGTTCAGCGACTCCTCCGTGCCACGCAGGGCAAGCCTGGTTTCCATCTCGACAGCCCGGGCAGCGGCCGCGGCCGCGGCGAGGGTGTCGCGTTCCTCCATGGACGGTTCGACGCCGGCCGGCGCCTCCTGAGCCTTCGCCAACCGGGCGGCAACCTCTTCAAGCGCCTCCTGTTCGCGGTCCAGGTTGGCCGTTGCCAGCGCCACTGCCTGGCTGTGCCGCTCCGAGTCCCCCGCCGCCGAGCGCAGGGTGGCGCCCAGCGCACCCAGCCTCTCGGCCACGGCGGCCAGCCGTGCATCCGAATCGTGCAGGGCCGACAGCGCTGCAGACTCTTCCTCCGCCAGTGCCCTCCTGCGCCCCTTCAGCCCCGACAGGGCAAAGCGGGCCTGCTCCGCACGGGCCGTGGCCGCGGCCAGCTGCGCCTCGGTCTCCTCCACGGCGCCCTGCAGTTCCAGCAGCGACGGTGCCGTGGCCGAACCGCCCTGCACCCACCACGCCGTGAGCACGTCACCGTCCGCGGTCACGGCCGTCAGCGCGGCGTCCTGCGCCAGGACCTCTTGTGCAGCCGCCAAATCCGGAACCAGCACCA
>JBBSQT010000095.1:0-7363 GCA_038243775.1 Actinomycetales bacterium
ACCGCCCTGGTGGCAGCCCTGCGCGATGGCGGCGTGTCCGCCGTCGGAGCCCTGGCAAAGGAGCTCAGCTCTGGATTTGATGCACCCTCCACCGCCGACTCCACCACGGAAGCAGCCCAGTGATTTCCACCCTCGCTCCACATGCCGTGGCCAGCAACGTGGTCGCCGCAATTCCGGCGCCCACCTGGTCCGGCTTCGACATTGGTCCACTGCGCATCCACGCCTACGCACTGTGCATCCTGCTGGGCATCATTGCCGCCATCTGGATGACCAACCACCGCTGGAGCCGACGCGGCGGCCCGGAGGGATCCATCTGGGACATCGCCATCTGGGCCATCCCGTTCGGCATCATCGGAGGCAGGCTCTACCATGTGTTCTCATCACCGGATGCCTACTTTGGTCCCGGCTTTGACGGCACCGGCAACCTCGCCCTCATCCCGCAAATCTGGCTGGGCGGGCTCGGCATCTGGGGAGCTGTCCTGCTGGGCGTGGTGGGTGCCTGGATTGGGTGCCGCCGCGCCGACGTGAAAATCTCGGCATTCATTGACGCAGCAGCCCCCGGCATTTTGCTGGCCCAGGCCATTGGCCGCTGGGGCAACTACTTCAACCAGGAACTGTTCGGCGGGGCCACGACGCTGCCATGGGGCCTGAGTGTTTCACCCGAGTTTGTGCCCGCAGGCTTCAGCCCGGACACGTTGTTCCACCCCACATTCCTGTACGAATGCCTCTGGAACCTGGCCGGAGTTGCCGTGCTGCTGCTGCTGGATCGCAAGCTCAGGCTGCGAGACGGCCGCCTCTTCATGCTCTACGCCATGATCTACACAGCCGGCCGGGTCTGGATTGAACTGCTGCGCATTGACGCTGCCGAACAGATCACCTTCTTTGGCGTCACCACACGGTTAAATGTGTGGACCAGCATCGTGGTGTTCCTTGCCGCGTTGATCGCGTTCATCGTCATTGGCATGCTGCGACGCGGCAAGTCCGGTGACTCGGTGTACCTGCCCGGTCGTGAACCTGCTGCGGAAGTCGGAGCTGTCGCTGCCGCTGGTGTCGGCGTCTCGGGGGCGGGCGACTCAGGAGCTTCAGTTTCCGTGAAGAGCGACAGGGCGGCTCGGGCCGTGGACGGAAAATCTGATGAACCCTCCTCGCCGTCCACAACTGGCGAGGACACGGCTAAAGAAGACTAAACGATTCTGAGCTGTTGGCTCACTGAACACGCCAAGGCGGCTCCGGAACACCGGAGCCGCCTTTTGCGTCTACGCATCCATCCCGCACCGGCATCCACCGCCCACCAGCGAGCCGTGAGGCGTTCCGTGGCACCAGCTTCCGTGTGAAGGTGGAGCATCGCATCAGCTGCAGTTTGAAACTGGCCTAGCAGGGTGCGCCAATCGTGGGCACCCGCGTTGACGTGGAGAGAAGATGGCGTGGAAGGCTTGTTATTAACTGATCCTGCATATTAGTCCACCCGTCGAGATGAATATAATTCGACCTTTGCGGCGGTTATATAGTGAAATCCGCTGTACAGGAAGGCTGACCCAAGCATTCGGCTTTCTTTGTGCAAATGCACCAAAGGGTCATCAGCTCATGTGCAAATGTGCCGTCACCCAAGTGCGGGGCCTGAAACAAGTGCACCCACGGGCGGCAGCTGCAGCAACATCGCCGTTGGAGTCTTCTCTTTCAGCGCACGGGCCATGATTGTCCCGCATCAACGCCAATACCTGGGGAAGGACCTCCACATGGTGACCACGCATCGGCCCAGCAGCTCCGAACACAGCAGCTCCGAACTAGCCGGTCCCGACCGTCCGCAGGCCCTCTCACCATTCATCCGCTTCGCAGGCATGCCGCCACAAGCAGGCCTCTACCGGCCGGAATCCGAGAAGGACGCCTGCGGCCTGGCGGTGGTGGCCACCCTGTGCGGCACGCCCCGGCACGACATTGTGCAGCAGGCACTCGTGGCACTGCGCAACCTCGAACACCGAGGCGCCGTCGGGGCAGACGAAGGCACCGGCGACGGCGCCGGCATTCTCACCCAGATCCCCGACGCGTTCTTCCGGGAGGCCGCCGGAGTCGCCCTGCCCGCACCGGGCCACTACGCCGTCGGCACCGCTTTCCTGCCAATAGGCATCAAGGAGCAGGCCGCAGCCCGCGACGGGCTGGAATCACTGGCCGAAGCGGAGGGCCTGCGCGTGCTCGGCTGGCGTGACGTGCCCGTCGTCGCACATCTCGTCGGGGACAGCGCCCGGGACTGCATGCCGCACTTCAGCCAACTGTTCCTGGCCTTGGCCAGGGAGCCCCAGGAACCCCTCAACACGCAGGAAGCCAACGAACTGGACAGGAAGGCCTTCCGCCTGCGCAAAAAGTCCCAGCAAAAGTTCGGCGTCTACTTCCCGTCACTGTCGTCCAAAACCATGGTGTACAAGGGCATGGTGACCACCGCCCAGCTGGAACCGTTCTACCCGGATCTCTCCGACCGCCGCTTCGCCAGCAAGCTCGCCGTGGTCCATTCCCGCTTCTCCACCAACACGTTCCCGTCCTGGCCCCTGGCGCAGCCCTTCCGCACCATCGCCCACAACGGCGAAATCAACACCGTCAAGGGCAACCGCAACTGGATGCGCGCCCGCCAATCCACCATGGCACATCCGCTGCTGGGGGAGAGCCCCGAGGAACTGTTCCCGATCTGCACACCCGGCGTCTCGGACTCAGCCTCCTTCGATGAGGTCGCCGAGCTGTTGTGGCTGGCAGGCCGGCCCATGACCGAGGCCATCATGATGATGATTCCCGAAGCCTGGGAAAACCACGCCACCATGGACCCCGCCCGCAAGGCGTTCTACGAATACCACTCCCTCATGATGGAACCGTGGGACGGGCCGGCCGCCGTCTCCTTCACCGACGGCACCCTCGTCGGCGCCACGTTGGACCGCAACGGCCTGCGCCCGGCCCGCTACTGGGTGACCGACGGCGGACTGGTGGTCCTCGCCTCGGAGGTCGGAGTCCTTGACGTGGCGCCCGAACACATCGTCGCAAAGGGCCGCGTGGCGCCCGGCACCATGTTCCTCGTGGACACGGCCAAGGGCGAGATCATCAGCGACGCCGCCATCAAGGCTGCGGCCGCCGCCGCCCAGCCCTACGCAGAGTGGGCCAAGGCCAACACGATCCGCCTCGCCGAGCTGCCCGAACGCGAACACGTGGTCCACACCAGCGCCTCCGTCCTGCACCGCCAACGCACCTTCGGCTACACCACGGAAGAGCTGCGCATCCTGATCGGCCCCATGGCCACAACGGGCGCGGAACCCATCGGCGCCATGGGAACGGACACCCCCGTCGCCGTGCTCTCCCAACGCCCGCGCCTGCTCTTCGACTACTTCGTCCAGCAATTCGCCCAGGTCACCAACCCGCCCCTCGACGCCATCCGCGAAGAACTCGTCACCTCGCTGAACACCACCATCGGCCCGCAGGGCAACCTGCTCTCACGCCGGAAGGTCACCGCCCCGCAGCTGGCACTGACCTTCCCCGTGATCGACAACGACGACCTCGCCAAGATCGCCACCATGGAATCCGCCCCGCTGCCGGACGGTTCCGGAGGGGAGCGGATCTCCATCAAGGTGCGTGGCTTGTACAAGCACGACGGCGGTGAGGCCGCCCTGCGTGCCCGGCTCGGCGAAATCTGTGAACAGGTTTCCGGCGCCATCAACCGCGGCGTGCAGTATGTGGTCCTTTCAGACAGGGACTCCTCCGCGGTGTGGGCCCCCATCCCGTCCCTGCTCCTGCTCAGCACCGTGCACCACCACCTGCTCCGCAGCGCCAACCGCACCAAGGTCTCCCTCGTCGTTGAAGCCGGCGACGTCCGCGAAGTGCACCACGTTGCGGTTCTTGTGGGTTACGGCGCTGCGGCCGTGAACCCCTACCTGGCCATGGAATCCGTGGAGGAGCTGATCCGCACCGGCGACGTCACCGGAGTCACCCGGGAGGAAGGCGTCCACAACCTGATCAAGGGCCTGGGCAAGGGGGTCCTGAAGATCATGTCCAAAATGGGCATCTCCACCGTCGCCTCCTATTGCGGGGCGCAAACCTTCGAAGCACTGGGCCTGTCGCAGGAACTCGTCAACGACTTCTTCTCCGGCACCGTGTCCCAGCTGGGCGGGGTCGGCCTGGACGTCATCGCCGCAGAGGTCGGTGCCCGCCACGTCCTGGCCTACCCGGTCGACGGCGTCGACGTCCCGCACCGCGCGCTGCTGACCGGCGGCGAGTACCAGTGGCGCCGCGACGGCGAACCGCACCTGTTCAACCCGGACACGGTCTTCCGGCTTCAACATGCCACGCGGGAACGCCGCTACGACATTTTCAAGAAATACACGCACGGCGTCGACGAGCAGGCCAACAAGCTCATGACCTTCCGCGGCCTGCTGGCCTTCAAGGACCGCGGGCCCGTGCCGCTGGACGAGGTCGAATCGGTGCAAAGCATCGTCAAGCGCTTCTCCACGGGCGCCATGAGCTACGGCTCCATTTCCCGGGAGGCCCACCAGACGCTGGCGATCGCCATGAACCGGCTCGGCGCCAAATCCAACACGGGCGAGGGCGGGGAAGACGTGGAGCGCCTCCTTGACCCGGAGCGGCGCAGCGCCATCAAGCAGGTCGCCTCGGGCCGCTTCGGTGTGACCAGCCTGTACCTGAGCAACGCCACGGACATCCAAATCAAGATGGCCCAGGGCGCCAAACCGGGGGAGGGCGGGCAGCTCATGGCACGGAAGGTTTACCCGTGGATTGCCGAAACCAGGCACTCGACGCCCGGCGTGGGGCTTATTTCCCCGCCGCCGCACCACGACATCTACTCCATCGAGGACCTGGCCCAGCTCATCTACGACTGCAAGCGGGCCAACCCCGCAGCGCGGGTCCACGTCAAGCTCGTCTCCGAAATGGGCATTGGCACGGTGGCGGCCGGCGTGACCAAGGCGAAGGCCGACGTCGTCCTCGTTTCGGGGCACGACGGCGGCACCGGCGCGTCCCCGCTGAACTCGCTCAAGCACGCGGGCATGCCGTGGGAGCTGGGCCTGGCCGAAACCCAGCAGACCCTGCGCCTGAACGGGCTGCGCGAGCGGGTGGTGGTACAGGTGGACGGGCAGCTGAAGACAGGCCGGGACGTGGTCATTGCCGCGCTGCTGGGCGCCGAGGAATACGGTTTTGCCACGGCGCCGCTGGTGGTCTCGGGCTGTGTCATGATGCGCGTCTGCCACCTGGACACCTGCCCCGTGGGCGTGGCCACGCAGAACCCGGAACTGCGCAGCCGCTTCACCGGCAAGCCCGAGTTCGTGGTCAACTTCTTCGAGTTCCTGGCCGAGGAAGTCCGTGAGATCCTGGCCGGGTTGGGATTCCGCAGCCTGGCGGAGGCCGTCGGACACCGGGAGGTTTTGGAGGTGGCGGCCGCCGTGAACCATTGGAAAACCGGGGGGCTGGATCTGACCCCCATCCTCTCCGATGCCGGCGTTCCCGCCAGCGCGCCCGTCAGGAACGTGGTCCGGCAGAACCATGAGCTGGACAAGCACTTCGACCAGCAGCTCATCACCATGTCCGCCGAGGCACTGAGCTCCAGGGCGCCGGTGAAAATCAGCGTCCCCGTCGTCAACACCGACAGGGCCGTGGGCACCATGCTGGGCCACCGGGTCACCGCTACGTTCGGCACCGATCTGCTCGGCCCGGACACCATCGACATCACGCTGACGGGCCAGGCCGGGCAGTCCCTCGGCGCGTTCCTGCCCGCCGGCATCACGCTGCGGCTCCTCGGCGACGCCAACGACTACGTGGGCAAAGGCCTCTCCGGGGGCCGGGTCACGATCCGCCCCGACCGTGCCAGCACGCTGGATGCGGCCTCAAACGTCATCGCCGGCAACGTCATCGGCTACGGTGCCACAAGCGGGGAAATGTTCCTGAACGGGCTGGTGGGGGAGCGGTTCCTGGTCCGCAATTCCGGTGCCACCGCCGTCGTCGAGGGCATTGGCGACCACGGCTGCGAGTACATGACCGGAGGCACCGCCGTCATCCTGGGCACCACGGGCCGCAACTTCGGCGCCGGCATGTCCGGCGGCACGGCCTACGTCCTGGACCTGGCGTTGAGCCAGGTGAACAAGGCCGCCCTGGACTCCGGGGAGCTGGCCCTGTTGGCGCTCGACGGCGTAGACACGGACATTGTCGGCTCACTGTTGCGCCGCCACGCCGAAGAGACCGGATCGGAGCGCGCCAACGCGCTGCTGGCCGATTTCCCGGCAGCGGCGGCACGCTTCACGAAGATCCTGCCCCGCGACTACGCAGCAGTTTTGGAAACCCGACTGGCAGCCGCCGGAGCGGGCGAAGACCCGGACGGGACCGCCGTCTGGGCGAAAATTTTGGAGGTCACCGGTGGCTGATCCACATGGATTCCTGAACAACCGCGAACGCATCACCCAGACCCGCCGTCCGGTCCCGGTGCGCCTCATGGACTGGAAAGAGGTCTATGAGGCGCAGGAGAAGGGCGTCCTGAGGGCACAGGCAGGGCGCTGCATGGACTGCGGCGTGCCGTTCTGCCACCAGGGCTGCCCGCTGGGGAACCTCATCCCGGAGTGGAACGACCTCACCTGGCGGGACAAGGGCCAGGAAGCCGTGGAGCGCCTGCACTCCACCAACAACTTCCCCGAGTTCACCGGCCGGCTCTGCCCGGCCCCGTGCGAAACGGCCTGCGTGCTGGGCATCAACCAGCCGGCCGTGACCATTAAGCAGGTGGAGGTTTCCATCATCGACGAGGCCTTCAACCAGGACTGGGTCCACCCGCTGCCGCCGGCCCGGCTCACCGGCAAGACGGTTGCCGTTGTCGGTTCCGGTCCGGCAGGGCTGGCCGCCGCCCAGCAGCTCACGCGCACGGGGCACACGGTCGCCGTGTTTGAGCGCGACGACCGGATCGGCGGGCTGCTGCGCTACGGCATCCCCGACTTCAAGCTCGAGAAGGAGAGCGTGGACCGCCGCGTGGCGCAGATGCAGGCTGAGGGCACCCGGTTCCGCACCGGCATCGAGGTGGGCCGGGACATCGGGTGGGGCGAACTGCGCAGGCGCTACGACGCCGTCGTCATTTCCACCGGCGCCACGGTGCCGCGCACCCTGCCCATCCCGGGGCACACCCTGCAGGGCGTGCATGGTGCCATGGACTACCTGGTGCAGGCCAACAAGGCCGTTTCCGGCGAGAAGTACGACGGCGGCGGGCCGGGCCGGATTGATGCGCACGGCTTGCATGTGGTCATCCTGGGCGGCGGCGACACCGGGGCTGACTGCCTGGGCACGGCGCACCGCCAGCAGGCCGCCAGCGTCACCACACTGGCCATCGGCAAGCAGCCCCCGGCGG
>JBBSQT010000096.1:0-7333 GCA_038243775.1 Actinomycetales bacterium
CCGCCACCTATGTGGTGAATGGACTTAGGGAGTTGATGACTGGTGGAATAGACTCCCGGTTATGGGCCGCGGTGGCATTCCTTGCGTTGCTGACGGCGGCCTCGGTGGTTATCAGCGCGTTCAGCGCCGGGCGCCAGCGCGTGTTCTCCATCAAGCGCCTGCACCCGGAACTGGAAATGTAGTCCGCCGGAGCTGCCGCCGGCGCGCTGCCAACAGCGCAAGCCCGCGCATCCGCCGTCGTCCATCACTGTGTCCGCCAGAAACTAAGGAAGCCCGTGCCACGCATCTCGCCCACCAAAGAGGCCATCCTGGCTGCCGCGCTGGAACTTGGTGCGCTGCACGGGATTTCCGGGACCACCATGGACCAGGTGGCGGAGCGCGCCGGCGTCGCCAAGGGCAGCGTCTACTACAATTTTTCCTCCAAGGACAAGCTGTTTGAGGAGCTGCTGACGGCGGGGGTGTCCACGCTGGCGCAGACGCTGCGGACGGCCCGCGAATCGGCGGCGGGATTTGCCGCGATTCAGGCCCTCGTGGCGGACATGCTCACCCTGATTGCGGGGAACCAGTCGCTCGCGAAGCTCATGGCGGCGGAGATTTTCCGAACGGACCGGGTGTGGCAAAACGCGGTGTCGGCGCTGCGGCGCGAGGCGGTCGCCGAGATCGGCACGGCGTTGGCGCCGCTGGTTCCGGCGGACACGTCGGAGGCCAGCCGGCTGCTCATGGCGGGCGGCATTTTCGGGGCCATCCTGGTGGGCGGGCTGGAATGGCTGCTGTTCAGCCCCGAAACGGACGCCGCCGACGTCTCAGCCGCCATCCTGTTCACGTTCTCCGGCAGGCTGGCCGCCTGACCCTTCCGAACGCGGCACCACCTTCCGGGCGTTTTTGGGCAACGCGGCAGCACCTTGTGCTCACGGGGCCGGTGGCGGGGCGTTTTGTGCGTTGGGGCCAGGAGCACCTTGGCTGATTTCCGTGCACCTTGTGGTGCGGGCTGCTTGTGGTGCGGGCTGCTTTGCGGCAGATTGGAAAAGAGCGGCCGTGTGCCGGGGAAGGCAGCCATGTCAGGCAGGTACGACGGCGGTGCGCGGGTTGCGCCATGGTGAGCTGGTTCGCCTTGTGGGCGGGTCAGGCGGCGGTGCGGTAATGGCCGGGTCCGGAGTGGGATTCCGCACGGACCGGGGTCCGGTGCTGATGGCGCTCATGGTCAGCATGGCCCTCGTGGCACTCGACTCGACCGTCCTGGCAACCGCCGTACCTTCGATTGTGGAGAGCCTGGGCGGTTTTTCCTCGTTCCCGTGGCTGTTTTCCGTCTACCTGCTGGCCCAGGCCGTGACGGTCCCGGTGTATGCGAAGCTCTCCGACACGCTGGGGCGCAAGCCCGTCATCCTCGCAGGAATCTCCATTTTCATGGCCGGATCCATCCTCGCCGGGTTCGCGTGGAGCATGCCGGTGTTGATCGCCTGCCGCATCATCCAGGGGCTTGGGGCCGGTGCCATCCAGCCCGCTACGTCCACCATCGCCGGCGACATCTTCACCGTGGAGGAACGCGCGAAGGCCCAGGGTTACTTGTCAGGGGTGTGGGCGGTTGCAGCCGTGCTGGGTCCCGCCATTGGGGGCTTGTTTTCCCAATTTGCCACTTGGCGCTGGATCTTCTTCGTCAATGTCCCCGTGTGCTTGGTGGCCATGGTGCTGATCATCCGGACGTATCACGAGGAGGTGGAACGCCGCCGTGTTCGGATTGACTATCCCGGGGCCGTCCTGCTTGCCGCAGGAATGTCGTTGGTCATTCTGGCCGTGCTGGAGGGCGGTCAGGCGTGGGGCTGGGACTCGCCGCCCAGCATCGGCGGATTTGTGCTTGGCGCCGCCTGCATAGGCGTCTTCGTTCTGGTTGAACGGCGAACCGCCAGCCCGGTGCTGCCGTTGTGGGTGTTCTCGCGCCGATTGCTGCTGACCACCACCTTGGTTTCGCTCGCCGTCGGGGCAGTGTTAATTGGGCTCAGCTCTTTTGTCCCGACCTTTTTGGAAGGATCAGTTGGCACCGTGCCATTGCTTGCAGGTCTGGCTGTCGCCGCCCAGTCGATTGGCTGGCCCATCGCCTCGAGCTTTTCCGGCCGCGTGTACATGCGGCATGGATTCCGGGCCACGTCGATTCTGGGCATGGCCGTCATCATCATCGGGTCATTGGCCCTGGTCATCACCTCCGCCTCCCCCAATGTCTGGGTTGTTGCTTCCTGTTGCCTGGTGATTGGTGCCGGCCTGGGCTTTGCTTCCACCCCCGCAATTGTGGCGGCCCAGTCGTCGGTGGGCTGGGGCGAACGCGGCGTGGTGACGGGTTCGAACATGCTGGCCCGGGCCGTTGGCAGTTCCGTGGGGGTCGCCATATTCGGGGCCGTGGCCAACGCCGTGATCGCCAGTTCGGCGGCGGGAACCGCGGACCCGGCCACCATCATCGCCTCGGCGCGGAGCGTGTTCCTCGCTGTGCTGGCGTGCGGCATTCTGGGCATGGCCGCTGCTGCTGCCATGCCCAGAAAAGTTGCCGTCGTCTTCTGAGGGTTCTACACTACCAGTTGCCTTTGCGCCCGCCCCCAAACATCGCGCTGCGGTAGCGTGCGGAAAAAACCGACCATTGCTGCCACAGCGTTCCCAATTTTCCAACCATTGCTGCGATAGCGATGGAAGGGAGCGTCAGAGGCCCAGGATGGCGGTGGCGATCAGGAAGTAGATGATCAGGCCCGCGGCGTCCACGAAGGTGGAGATGAAGGGGTTGGAGAACACGGCCGGGTCGGCCTTGACGGCCTTGCCCAGCAGCGGCATGAGCCCGCCGATGCTGGCGGCCATGGTGCACACCCCCAGAAGTGTCAGCCCAATGACCAGGCCGATCGGCACCGTGAACACCACGGAGGCAATCACGAACCCCAGGGTGCCCAGCAGCAGGCCCAGGAACGCCCCGACACGCACCTCTCGGGCAAAGACCTTGAAGACATCCTTCGGCCGCACATCGCCCAAGGCCAGGGCGCGGGTGATGGTGGTGGCTGCCTGGTTGCCGGTGTTGCCTCCCGTGCCGATCAACAGCGGAATGAACAAGGACAGCACCACCTGCTGTTCGAGGGTGGACTCGAAGGCACCGATGACCTGCACTGTCAGGGTGGCTCCCACCGCCAGCACCAGCAGCCACACCACCCTGGCGCGCACGATGGCGCTGATTGGTGTGGCCAGGTAGGGCCGGCGCAGCGGCTCGGTTCCGCCGGCGCGTGCCGCATCCTCGGTTTCGGCATCCTCCAGGATGCGCAGCGCGTCGTCGACCGTCAAGATGCCCACCAGACGCTCCTCGGCGTCGACAATGGGCAGCACCAAAACCTTCGCGTCGGCACAGTAGCGGGCGGCCTCTTCGGCGTTGGCGGTGGCCTGGAAGCTCAGCGGCTTCTTCATAATGTCGGCGATCAGCACCGAATCGTCGGCCCGCAGGACGTCGCGCAGCGAGATCACCCCGACCAGGTGGCGGCCGGTGTCGGTGACGGGGATGGTGTAGATGCTTTCGGCGTCATCAAGCTGGCTGCGCACCCGGGCATACGTTTCCCGGACACTCAGGTGCGGGTGGGTGGTGACGAACTCGGGGCTCATCTCACGCCCCACGGCCTTCTGCGGATAGCCCAGAACGGTGCTGGTCAGCGCCCGTTCCTTCTCATCCAGTCCGGAGATCAGGCGGTTGGCCACGGAGGCCGGCAGCTCATCGAGGAGGGACACCCGGTCATCCGGGCTCAGTTCCGCAAAGACTTCAGCCACATCGGCTTCCTGCAGGCCGGCGACGAGGTCCGCCTGAAGTGCTGCATCCAGCCGCTCGAAGACCTCCATGGCCCGGTCCTTGGCCAGGGTCCGGTAGGCGACTGCCCGGTCTATGGTCGTCAACCGTTCCAACTGTTCCAACGTCTCTGAGATGTTCAGCGGTTGCAGGGCCAGGGAAATGGCTTGCAGGTTGTGCGAGGCCAAGGCCTTCGTCAGCTTTTCTTCGCTGTCTTCAAAAGTCTGGACAGGGTACTTGATCATGGTCCGGGTCCCTCCGGTGCGGGCACACGGCGGCCCGTGGCGGCTGCGTGCAGAAAGTGTGTTTGGCGTGGTGCTGCTTACCCGCAACCGCACAAACTCCAAGGCCTGCGGAGAACACTTCGAACCACCCAAACATGTGGGTTCCCCGCCGGACACAGCGAGACATGCACCACGGAATGGATCCGGGTGTCACAACAGGTGGTGGGGGTTAGATCGAGGTTGCTTTCCAGTGGCGCAAAAGAGGCTCGCGCGGCACGGTAGATCGACTATGTCCGTCATCCATGTGCGGTCCACCTCCATCTATCCCAGGCCCCTCAGGGCATAAATCCGAGCCTGTGGTGAATTCAGATCTATCCCACGGCTCCAGAGCCATCATAGGCCACCGGCAGGATGAACCACGAATCACCCGATGCCGCACACTTCGCCGCGCAGTTTGCCCGCGTGTTGCCCGTATGTTCGCCGTACGGTTTTGCCGCGCAGTTTGCCCGCGTGTTGCCTGCTTGTTCGCCGCGCAGTTTGCCCCGACCATTGTTTTCCGGCGCCGGACGGTACAACAATGGAGAATGACAGTCACATTGAGGTCCCTGGAAACTGCCGTCCCGCCCACCATCTTGATCCAGTCCGAAGCCCGCGACGTTTTTGCGGCGCAACCGGGGCTGACCCGGCTGGGGCAGCGCCTGGTGCGCACCTGCTTTGATTCCGCGGCGATCGACACCCGCCACACATCCGTTGCTGAGATGAGCCTGAACTTCCAGGCCGATAACCCTGTGTTTTACGACGGCGGGACCGGCCTGTTGCTCTCCCCCGGCACCAAGGTGCGCAACGAGTTGTTCACGGAGGAGTCCACGAAGCTGTTCATCGAGGCGGCCGGGAAGGCACTCGCCGCGTGTGACGGCGTCGGCCCCCAGGACGTCACGCACGTCATCACGGTCTCCTGCACAGGCTTCTTCAACCCCGGCCCGGACTACAAGATCGTCCGCGCACTGGGGCTGGACCCGTCGGTGCGCCGCTACCACCTCGGCTTCATGGGCTGCTATGCGGCGTTCCCGGCCCTGCACGCGGCCAAGTCGTTCTGCGAGGCGGAACCGGACGCCGTCGTGCTGGTGGTGAGCGCCGAGCTGTGCTCGCTGCATGTGCGCACCTCCAACAACCCCGACACCATCATGGGCTCCTCCCTGTTCGCGGACGGTGCGGCGGCCGCCGTCGTCAGCGCCCGGGACCTTCCCACCACCAAGCCCGTCATCGAATTGGACCATTTCGAAACGGTTTTGACCCCGGTGGGTGAGGACTCCATGGCCTGGAACATTGGCGACGAGGGCTTTGAAATGGTCCTTGACAGCTACGTCCCGCGCATCATCGACGAGCACATCACCGGTGCCCTGGCGCCCCTGCTGGCCCATGAGCCCGGACTCGCCGACCAGCCGTTTGCCGACATCCCGCACTGGGCCATCCACCCGGGCGGGCGCAGCATTCTCGACAAGGTCCAGGCGAAGCTCGCCCTCTCGGCCGAACAGCTCATCCCCGCCCGCGAGACCCTGCGCAACTACGGGAACATGAGCAGCGCCACGGTCCTGTTCGTGCTCAAGCACATCATGGAGCTGCCCGCCGTCGAGGCCAGGGAGGCCATTTGCGCCATGGCGTTTGGGCCGGGGTTGACGGTGGAGACCGGCCTCTTCACGAAGTTCTCCCCCGCCGTTCCGGAGGCCACGGACCATTCCGTGGCCTCTTCACTGGATGATTCCGTTCCCGATTCCGTTCCCGATTCCCTGACGGACGACGCCGGGCAGCTGGCCGACGCCGTGGGGGCGTAGAACGATGGGGCTGCTGAGGGACCGGGCCGAGACGGCCTCGGAGGAAATGGACCGCCCGGACGCCGACCCGCGCCGGCTGGCCCGCACCTACGCCCAATTTCCCGTGGTCAATGCCTTTGTCTCGGGCTGGCAGGACAACTACCGGCACAGAATCCGGCCGCTGCTGGCGCCCGGGCACCGGACAACGCTGCTCGACGTCGGCTGCGGCGGCGGTGACGTTGCCCGCCGCCTGGCCACCTGGGCGGCCCGGGACGGCCTGCCCCTGGAGGTCACTGCCATTGATCCGGACCCCCGCGCCATGGGGTTTGCCCGCGCCCAACAGCCGGTGCCGGGCTTGGCATATCGGCAGGCCTTCAGCTCCGAGCTCGTGGCCGAGGGCGCCGCCTTTGACCTGGTCATTTCCAACCACGTGTTGCACCACCTGGACCCGCCAGGGTTGGAGGGCCTGCTCAGGGACTCTGTGATGCTGGCCCGGCACGCCGTCATACACAGCGACATTGCCCGCAGCCCCGTCGCCTACGGCCTTTTCTCCGCAGCCACGCTGCCCTTCTTTCCGGGGTCGTTCATACGGCGCGACGGGCTGACCTCCATCCGGCGCAGCTACACGCCGGCGGAGCTGCGTGCCATGGTGCCCGCCGGGTGGCGGGTTGAGTCCGCCCGCCCGTACCGGAACCTGCTGCTGTTCACGCCCGGGCTGCAGCATGCTTGACGTGGTCATTGTCGGCGCCGGCCCCGTGGGCTTGTACCTCGGCGCGCTGCTGCTGCAGGAGGGCGTCTCCGTGAAAATTCTGGAACGGCTCAGCGACCCGGTGCCGCACTCGCGCGCCATTGGCATCCATCCGCCCGCGCTGGCTGCCCTGGACCGCGCAGGAGTCGCCGCCGGCATGGTGGCCGAGGGCGTTCAGATTGGGTTCGGCATCGCCCGCAGCGCCGGGCGCGAGGTGGTCCGACTGCCGCTCGCGCTCCCTTCCGCGCCCCACCCGTTTGTGCTGAGCCTGCCCCAGGTGCGCACGGAGGCGCTGCTGGCCGCGCGGGTGCGCCAGCTTGACCCGCAGGCCATTGTGCATGGCTGCTCCGTCACCTCCATGGTCGACGGCGGAACTTCGGTGACGCTGGAGGCGGACCAGGCCGGGCGGGTTGCGCAGCACGCTGCCGCGGGAGTTGCGTGCGACGCTGCCGCGGGAGTTGCGTGCGACGCTGCCGCGGGGGTTGCGCAGCACGCTGCGGGGCGGGTTTCGCACCAGGCCCGGTTTCTGGTGGGCGCGGACGGGACACGGTCGACCGTGCGGGAGTTGGCGGGCATCACCTCGAGCACGCGAAATTACCCCGATTTCTACCTTATGGGCGACTTCCCGGACACCGGAAGCGACGGCGCGGCCGCGGTGCTGCATCTGGAACCGGCTGGGATTGTGGAGTCCTTTCCGCTGCCGGGCGGGCTGCGCCGCTGGGTGGTGCACACCCAGGTGCTGCACGGGAATGCC
>JBBSQT010000097.1:0-7249 GCA_038243775.1 Actinomycetales bacterium
ATGCCCAGCACCCCGCACACTGTCAGGACGGCGATGAGGATCTGCGTCAGGGTTTGGTTCAGGGTTTGGGAGAAGTTTTCAATGTCGTTGGTGACGCGGGAGAGCACGTCCCCGCGGGATTCCTGCTGGAAGTGTGACATGGGCAGGCGGTCCAGCTTGTCCTCGATGTCCTTCCGCAGCTTGTACATGGCGCGCTGGACAATGCCGGTGGTGATGTAGCCCTGGGACCAGTTGAAGAAGAACGCGCCAATGTACAGGGACAGGACAATCATGAGCACGGCCCCCAGGGCGGACAGGTCCATGCCCTGCCCGGGCACCACGTTCATGGCGTTGAGCATGTCCGCCAGCTGGCCCTGGCCGCCGGCCTTCAGTGCCGCCACGGCCTGTGCCTTGGTGGTGCCGGCCGGGAACTGTCCAAGCATCTTGCCCACGACGCCGTCGAAGATGATGTCCGTGGCGCTGCCGAGGATCTTGGGTGCCACGACGGAGAGCGCCACGGAGATGGCCGCCATGAGGACGACGGCTCCGATGCGCACCTTGTCCGGTGCCATGAGCAGCAGGATCCTTTTCAGGCTGGGTCCGAAGGAGATGGCCTTTTTTTGCGGGGCACCACCGCGTCCGCCCCGCATCATGGTCATGAGTGGCTCCCGTTGTGTTGGCGGTCTTCGTTTTCTTCAGCGGTCAGCTGGGATGTGACTATTTCCTGGTAGGTCGGGCAGGTTTCCAGGAGCTGGTCGTGGGTGCCCTGCCCCACGAGCCGGCCTTCGTCCAGCACCAGGATGTTGTCCGCGTCCCTGATGGTGCCCACACGCTGGGCCACCACCAGGACGGCGGCGTCATGGGTGACGGGTTTCAGTGCGGCCCGCAGTTTTGCATCCGTGGCGTAGTCCAGGGCGGAGAAGCTGTCGTCAAAAAGGTACACGGAGGGTTGGGCCGCAATGGCCCGTGCAATGCACAGGCGTTGGCGCTGGCCGCCGGAGACATTGGCGCCGCCCTGGTCGATGGGGGCTTGGAGCCCTTCGGGCATGCTGCGGACAAAGTCGGCCGCCTGCGCCGTCTCCAATGCCTGCCACAGCTGCTCGTCCGTGGCGTTCGGGTTGCCCATGCGGATGTTGCTGGCGACGGTTCCCGAGAACAGGTACGCCTTTTGCGGGACGAGCCCGATGGAACTGCGCAGCGAGGACAGTGCCAGTGACTTCACGTCATGCCCGCCCAGCTCGATGGAGCCCCGGGTGGTGTCCAGGAGCCTGGGGATGAGGTTCACCAGCGTGGACTTGCCGCTGCCTGTTGAGCCGATGATCGCCGTCGTGGTTCCCGGCTGCGCCTGGAAGCTCACCCCGGAGAGCACCGGGTCCTGCGCCCCCGGGTAGCTGAACGTGGCACCGTCGACGCGCAGCACGCCGTCGAGCCTGTCCACGGTGATGGATCCGGGCTCGTCGGCCACGCCGGGCACGGTCTGGAGCACCTCGGTGATGCGTTCGGCGCTGACGGCCGCGCGCGGGATCATCATGAACATGAACATGGCCATCATGACGGACATGAGGATTTGCATGATGTAGCTCAGGAACGCGGTCAGGGCGCCGATCTGCATGCTGCCGGCATCGATCCGCTGCCCGCCAAACCACAGCACGCCCACGCTGGTGACGTTGACCAGGAAGAAGATGGTGGGGAACATGAGCGCCAGGAGGCGCCCGGCGCGCAGCTGGGACGCGGTCAGGGCGCCGTTGGCGGTGGCGAAGCGCTCGGCCTCGTAGTCGCGGCGGCCGAAGGCGCGGATGACGCTGATGCCGGTAATCTGCTCACGCAGGACCCCGTTGATGTCATCGAGCTGGTGCTGGACCTTGCGGAAGGTGGGGACCAGGACGCGCACGATCAAGGCGATGGCAACCACCAGCACCGGCAGGACCACCAGCAGCAGCGCCGACAGGGGCACATCCTGGGCCATGGCCAGGATGATGCCGCCCACGCACATGATGGGGGCCGTCACCATGAGGGTGAAGGACATCAGCGTGAGCATCTGCACCTGCTGGACGT
The DNA here is from genome assembly GCA_038243775.1 of Actinomycetales bacterium. GTDB lineage: Bacteria > Actinomycetota > Actinomycetes > Actinomycetales > Micrococcaceae > Specibacter. The sequence goes on from JBBSQT010000097.1 coordinate 2,035, forward strand.
CGTTGGTGGTGCGGGTGATCAGCGACGGGGCGCCAATGGTGCCCACTTCCTGGGAGGAGAACGTCTCCACCTTGTTGAACAAGTCGCGGCGGACCTGGCGGCCCACCCCCATGGCAAGCCGGGCGCTCAAGTAGGTGGCAGCAATGGCGCACACCACCTGGCCGGCCGTTATGACCAGCATCCACATCCCCAAGTTCATGATGACGTCGGTCCGGCCCTTGACCACACCGTCGTCAATGATGTCGGCGTTGAGCGTGGGAAGGTACAGCGAACCGATCGTCGAGAGGAATTGCAGCACCACAATGGCAATCAACGGCCCCTTGTGAGGTGCCAAATTATGGGCAATCAGTCTATAAAGCACACAGTCCTCCTAGGACACACCAACACATTCTGCGTTCAGCTTTCAAGCTACTCCTGAGAACTGCGGATTGGCAGCGTTGCCGGCCGCCGATTTGCCGGCCACCGATTTGCCGGCCGGACCCGCCGCGGCGCCGGGCTCAGCCGTACAGTTCGAACGCCACGACGCCGCCCCCGGTGACCCTCTCGGTCTGTGCCCGGGCCTGCTCCTCCACGGGCTCCGCGCTGAGCACCCGCAGGTACTCCTTGTGCTCGGCGAGGGAGGCGACGGCCTTCTCAATGCTTGCGCCCGACACCGCCTGCCCATGGGTGGGCTGCGCGGACATGACGGCCACCCAGCGGGTTTTGTGCCGGGCCAGGCCCTCCTCCTGCAATTCGGGAAAGATCCACTCGTTGTCAGCATCGCCCACGGCGTCCAGCACCGCCCGCCCCACAGCCCTGTGGTCGGCGCTGTTCCACTGCCCCGGCGCCCACTCCTCCCGGTGGTTCAGCGTCAGCACCACATTCGGTTTCACGCGGCGGATCTCCCGGGCAAAGTCACGGCGCAGCGCCAGCCCCTCCGCAATGCGGCCGTCCGCGTGGTCAAGGAACACCAGGTCCGTGACACCCACCCGCGCGCAGGCCTTCGCCTGTTCCTGCGAGCGCAGGGGCGCCGACTCTGCCGGGGCCAAACCGGCGATCCCCGCCTCCCCGCGCGTTGCCAGCACATAGCTGACCTGCTTGCCCTGCGCGGTCCATTCGGCAACGGCGGCACCCAACCCGTATTCGGCGTCGTCGGGGTGCGCGACAAGCACGAGTGCGCGCTGCCAGTCCTGCGGAAACTCTTCCAGCCCGGTCATTGTTTTTCTCCAACCATGAAAATGCGTCGAAACGCAAACACCGTGCCCGCATCGGTCCGCGGGTACACCTGCGCCAGCAGCGCCGCGTAGTCGCGCTCGAACGCGGCGCCGTTCGCACCGAGGGCCGCCAGCACGGGACGCAGCCCCGTCCCCCGCATCCATTCCAGGACCGCGTTCTCCCCCTGCAGCAGCTGACTGTACGTGGTTTCCCACACATCCGCCCGAGCACCGCCGTGCAGGAGCAGTTCGTGGTATCCGGCAGGCTCAGCCACAGCGTCCTGGTGCCGCAGCACCCCGTCCAGCTGCTTCCGCCACCGGGGGGAGGCTGCCACTTCCCGCAGCAACACGTGCGACGGCGAGCCAAAGTTTCCGGGGACCTGCACTCCCAGCCAGGCACCGGGGTGCAGGGCCACCAACCAGCCGGCCATGAGGTCAAGGTGCCCCGGCACCCATTGCAGCGCCGCATTGGAGACCACCACGTCGGTGGTCTCCCCCGGGGCCCAGCGGGCAATGTCCCGCTCCCTGAAGGACAGCCCCGGCGGCAGGCGGGGCGCGGCGCCTGCCGGCGGGACGGCGTCGTGCACGGTGGCAAGCGTGGCGGCCTGCTCCACCATGGCGGCGGAGCTGTCAAGGCCCAGCACGGAGGCGCGGGGCCAGCGGGCGCAGAGCGTGGCCGTGAGGTTGCCCGGCCCGCAACCCAAATCCACCACCTCCCGCGGCGCCACGGCACCAACGCGCGAGGTCAGGTCGAAGAACGGCCGGTTGCGGAAATCCCCGAAGTGCGCGTACTTGGAAGGTTCCCACGGAAATGCTTGATCACCCATGGCGTTATCCTGCCACAGCTGCGACCGCCTAAGCTGGGAAGACCATGAATCTTCTTGAACAGCTTTCCGCCCTGAACCCGCAAACCTCTTCCGACGACGACGTTTTGGACGCCTTTTTGGAGTGGACGCTCGAGAGGGGACTGGAGCTGTACCCGGCACAGGAAGAAGCCGCGCTGGAGCTGGTGGGCGGGAACAACGTCATCCTTTCCACCCCCACGGGTTCGGGCAAGTCGCTGGTGGCCATCGCCGCGCACTTCAACGCGATGGCCCGCGGGGCGGCGAGCTACTACACGGCCCCCATCAAGGCGCTCGTGTCGGAGAAGTTCTTTGCCCTGTGCGAAATCTTCGGCGCCGAAAACGTCGGCATGATCACGGGCGACTCCTCCGTCAACCAGGACGCACCCATTATTTGCTGCACGGCGGAGATCCTGGCGAACATTGCGCTGCGCGAAGGCGAAAATGCCGACGTCGGCGTCGTCATCATGGACGAGTTCCACTACTACTCCGACCCGCAGCGGGGCTGGGCCTGGCAGCTGCCCCTGCTGGAGCTGCCGCAGTCGCAGTTCCTGCTCATGAGTGCCACCCTGGGCGACGTCAGCCGCTTCGAAACGGAACTCACCGAACTGACAAACCGGACCACCACCACGGTCTCCTCCGCGGAGCGCCCCATCCCGCTGCATTACTACTATGTGCAGACCGGCGTCCACGAGACCCTGGAGGAACTGCTCGCCACGAAGCAGGTCCCCGTCTACGTGGTGCACTTCAGCCAGGCCGAGGCCATTGACCGCGCCCAGAACCTCATGAGCATCAACGTGTGCAGCCGCGAGGAGAAGGACAAGATCGGCGAGCTGATCGCCGGCTTCCGCTTCTCGGCAGGCTTCGGCAAGACCTTGAACCGGCTGGTCCGGCACGGCATCGGCGTCCACCACGCCGGCATGCTGCCCAAGTACCGCCGCCTCGTGGAACAGCTGGCGCAGGCCGGCCTGCTCAAGGTCATCTGCGGCACAGACACGCTCGGCGTGGGCATCAACGTCCCCATCCGCACAGTTTTGATGACGGCACTGAGCAAGTACGACGGCGTGAAGACCCGCGTCCTGCAGGTGCGCGAGTTCCAGCAGATTGCCGGCCGCGCCGGCCGCGCCGGCTACGACACCGCCGGCACCGTCATGGTCCAGGCCCCCGAGCACGTGGTGGAAAACGCCAAGGCCATGGCGAAGGCCGTGGCCAAGTTCGGCGACGATCAAAAGAAGCTGCGCCAGGTGGTGAAGAAGAAACCCATGACCGGCTTTGTCTCCTGGGGCGAGCCGACCTTCACCCGCCTGGCAGAATCCGTGCCGGAGCCTCTGACCTCCAGCTTCACCGTCACGCACGCCATGCTGCTGAACCTGCTGGAACGCCCGGGCGACCCGTTCAAGGCGGCCAAGGCCCTGCTCACGGAAAACCATGAGTCCCCGTCCAAGCAGCGGGTCCTGATCCGCAAGGCCATCGGCATGTACCGTGAGCTTCTTGGCGCCGGCGTCGTTGAGCGCATCCCGGAGGACGAGCTCGAGGCCGACGGGCGCACGGTCCGCCTCACCGTCCACCTGCAAATGAACTTCGCCCTGAACCAGCCGCTCTCCCCCTTCGCCCTGGCAGCGCTTGACCTGCTGGATCCCGATTCGCCCAGTTACGCCCTGGATGTCATCTCCGTCATCGAGGCGACGCTGGAGAAGCCGCGGCAGATCCTCTCCGCCCAGCTCAAGCGGGCCCGCACCGAGAAGGTTGCGGACATGAAGGCCCAGGGCATGGAGTACGACGAGCGCATGGCCATCCTCGACGAGGTCACCTATCCGATGCCGCTCTCGGAGATGCTTTTCGAGGCCTTTGAGATCTACCGCAGGGCGTCCCCGTGGATGGGCGACTTTGAGCTCAGCCCGAAGTCCATCATCCGCGACATGTACGAGCGCGCCATGAACTTTGGCGAATACGTCCAGTACTATTCGCTGGCCCGCTCCGAGGGCATCGTGCTGCGCTACCTCACCGACGCGTACAAGGCGCTGCGCCAGACCGTCCCGCAGGATGCGCTGCGCGAGGACCTGGAGGACGTCATCTCCTGGCTGGGCGAATTGGTCCGCCAGGTTGACTCGAGCCTGCTGGACGAGTGGGAGAAGATGACCAGCGGCGACGATTCGGGCAGCGCCCCGCTGGCGCAGGAGACCGCCCTGCCTCCCGCCCCGCCGCGGCTCACCGAGAACGCCCGCGCCTTCCGGGTCATGGTCCGCAACGAGATGTTCCGCCGTGTGGAACTGGCAGCCGATGACGACTTCGAGGCGTTGGGGGCGCTCGACGGCGAGAACGGCTGGGATGCCGACCGCTGGGCCGACGCCCTGGACGAGTACTGGGACGAGCACGAATGGCTGGAATCCGGCCCCGCCGCGCGCGGCCCCGCCCTCCTGCACATCACCCCGGGCACCGCGGAGTGGACCGTCCGCCAAACCGTCGTTGACCCGGCAGGAAACAACGATTGGTACATGGCCGCCACCGTGGACCTGGAGGCATCCAACGAAGCCGGGGCCGCCGTCGTCCAGTTCAAGGAATTCGCCCGCATGTGATTCAGCAGGATGCGGGCTGGGCGATAAGCTGAACTCATGAGTTTGCTTCGCACCGCCGTGCCCGCCGATGTCCCCGCCATTCTTGGCATGATCCACGACCTGGCTGTTTATGAGAAAGAGCCTGACGCCGTCAAGAACACCGAGGAGATGCTGCACGCGAATCTTTTCGGTGCGAACCCGAAGATTTTCGCCCACGTGGTGGATTCGCTTGTGGCTGGCGAGCCGATTGTTGGCTTTGCCCTCTGGTTCCTGAACTACTCCACGTGGGAGGGCACGCACGGGATCTACCTTGAGGACCTGTATGTGCGCCCGGAATGCCGTGGCGGCGGTTACGGTAAGGCGCTGCTGAAGGAGCTGTCCCGGATTGCCGTGGAGCGCGGCTATGCCCGGGTCGAATGGAGCGTGCTGGACTGGAACGAGCCGTCCATCAACTTCTACAAGGCCCTCGGCGCCGGACCCATGGACGGCTGGCACGTGTTCCGCCTGGACGGTACCGCGCTGGATGCCTTTGGCGCCACCGTGTCGAGCGGGGCCGGTGTTCCGGCATGAGGTCCTCCGAGTCCTACACGATTCGCGGCGTGCGCATGCGCGACCACTGGTTCAC
>JBBSQT010000098.1:0-7183 GCA_038243775.1 Actinomycetales bacterium
GCGGTGACCACCACGGCCGCCTGGGCCAGGTGTCGCAGGGTGCGGATGGTGGCAAAGTCTTCACCCACCAGATGCGCACCCAGCACGGAGTGCGGAGCGTAGTAGCTGCCGGCAGAGACTTGGGCCAAAATCCCTTCGGCAATCGCCAGAGGGGCCATTTTCTTCAGTGCCATGTCACTCCACTTTCCTTGATTGAAACATTTCCCGCACCGCGTCCACCGGCACCCACACCCAATCCGGCCGGTTATGCAATTCATAAACAATCTCGTAAAGGGCCTTGTCCAGCAACAATGCCACGAAAAGCGGATCGGCGCGGGAAACGCGTTCCCCAATGACGCTTTCATATCCGTCAATGAAGGCCAGCGAACAGTTTTCCACCCAAAGGGCAGCGGCGGGGGCAGCCGGTTCGCTCCCCGCAGCAGATGCGACCGGCGCTTGCGCAGCCGCGTAGTCGAAGGAACGCAGCATCCCGGCAAGGTCCCGGAGCGCCACATCCGGCGTGCCGCGATCGGCCAGCGGCCGCAGTGGTTCCCCCTCAAAATCAAGGATGTACCACCCCTTTTCGGGCCCGGCTTCCTTGAACAAGAGCTGGCCAAGGTGCAAGTCCCCGTGGATGCGCTGCAGCGGCGGCAACGCATCCATTTTTTCCAGTTGCGCCACCACCTCGCGCAGCTGGGACTCGTAGGGGCCGACGGCGGCACCGGCCAGTCCCCAGGCCGATTCCAGTCTGGCCCCCACTCCTTGGACGAACGCCGCAACCTCATCACCTTGAACCGGGTGGACGGCCAGGCTGCTGCGGAGGCTGGCATGCACCTTGGCCAGTTCCACACCAATGGCCCGTGCTTCCGGTGCAAAGTCAGCACCGGACGCTGCCGCCGCCAAAGCAACTTCCCAGCCGTCCTTGGCCCCCGCAATGAAGTCGTGGACCACAAAAAGGGTCGCGTTTTTCTCCCTCCCGCTCACTACGGCTTGCAGGGTGGGGACGTGCAACGTCTCCCGTTGGTCCCCGGGACGTCCCAGCGCCATCCCGATTTCAACCTCCGGGTGCACGCCCTCATGGACCACCCGAAAAAACTTTGCGATCAGCGTCTTCCCGGCGGAGTTGAAGATGACGGAGCTGTTGGACTGCTCGGAAGTCACGAGCCTGAGGCCGCTTACCGGTGCGACTTCCATGCCGAAGTTTGGGTTTAGCCAAAGTCGCAGCCCGCCCATGTCCAGATCACCGTCGGCGAGCTGCGTCAGGACAGCCTGCAGAAACTCGGGGTCGGCAAGTCCGTCATGCACCTTTCCGCCGGGCCATTCACTGTCTGTGACAAGTTCGCCCAAAAATGAGCCCTGTCCGGGCGAACCTGCCGCGACGTCGCCGGCGACGCCAAGCGCACCCTTATCCGGCACACCTGTGTCGTCGTGATAGATGCTCACCGGGACCTGCAGCGTCAGGTTCGATTCGGCGTCGTGCTTGCTCTGGGACGGACCGGTCCCGGGAAAGTCCACCTTGATGAGAAGCATGAGCAGCGTTACCTCGGGGCGGGGCGAAGGCACCTCATATGATCCAGCGACACTCAGTCGCGCCCCGGAACTGCCCTTGCGTGGGTACCAGCGCTGACGCGGCACCCACTGCGCCAATAGTTCAAGCATGGTCCCTGCCATCAGTAGCCAAATTCCGTGCCGTGAATGACAGGCATCGACTGCGTCTGGGTGGACAAGACGCTGGAAGCCTGCGAGCGGACCCTCAGCCAGTAGAAGTCGTAGGATCCGAGGGTTAGTACGAGCTCGCCGGCGTCATCGAACCCCGGGAAGATGTCATCGCCAAACACATCACGCAAACCACGGCCCGCGAGCGTGGGGGCATACACAGTGGCGGAGGAGGGATGCTGCGAGAGGTTGTACACGCACAGGACACTTTCGGGGCGTTCCCCCTCGGGGTTGCCAACGGGCAGGACCCGCAGGAACGCCAGGACTGCCTCGTGGGAGGTGTGGACGTTCTCATAGCGGCCCAAACCGAAGGCAGGGTGGGCCCGGCGCACGCTGATGATTTGCTTGTTCCAGTGCAGCAGCGAACTGCCATGGGCCATCTGGGCCTCGACGTTGACATGGTTGTAGTGGTACACCAGCGACTGCACCACGGGCAGGAAAAGCTTGCCCGGGTCCGCTTTGGAGAATCCGGCGTTCCTGTCCGGATTCCACTGCATAGGCGTGCGGGAGGCGTCCCTGTCATCAAGCCAAATGTTGTCCCCCATGCCGATCTCATCCCCGTAATACAGGAACGGGCTGCCGGGGAGGGCGAGCAGCAGCGCGTTGATCAGTTCAATCTCGGCCCTGGAGTTGTCCAGCAACGTCGCCAACCGCCGTCGGATGCCAATATTGGCCTGCATGCGGGAGTCGGGGGCATACCAGCCCAGCATGGCCCCGCGCTCGGTGGGCGTGACCATCTCCAGGGTGAGTTCGTCATGGTTGCGCAGGAAAGTCCCCCACTGGGCGCCCTGGGGGATGTTCGGCGTGGTTGCCATGGTCTCGATGATGGGGGCGGCCTTCTGGTCACGCAGCGCAAAGTACAGGCGGGGCATGATGGGGAAGTGGAAGGCCATGTGGCACTCGGGTGCTTCGTCCGTGCCAAAGTAATCCACCACCTCGTGGGGCATCTGGTTGGCCTCGGCAATGACGATCCGGCCGGGAAACTCGGCGTCGATCATGGCACGCAGTTCCACCAGGAACTGGTGCGTGGCCGGCAGGTTTTCACAATTGGTGCCGTCCTCGGCAAACAGGTAGGGGATGGCGTCCGCCCGGAAGCCGTCGATGCCCTGCGCCAGCCAAAACCGTGCAACGTCGAAGATGGCCTCGCGCACGGCAGGATTTTCGAAGTTCAGATCCGGCTGGTGGCTGAAGAACCTGTGCCAGAAGAATTGCCGCCGGATGGGGTCAAACGTCCAGTTGGACTCCTCCGTGTCCACGAAAATGATCCGTGCGTCCTGGTAGAGCTCCGTGGTGTCGCTCCACATGTAGAAATCCCCGTACGGGCCTGCAGGATCCGCCCGGGACGCCTTGAACCAGGCGTGTTGGTCCGAGGTGTGGTTCAGCGGCAGGTCAATGATGATGCGCATCCCGCGTTCATGGACCTGGGTGACCAGGGACTTGAAACTTGAGATGGTGCCGTAGCGCTCCATGACGGCGTTGAAGTTGCGCACGTCATAGCCGCCGTCCAGCAGGGGCGAATCGAAGAAGGGCGGCAGCCACAGGCAGTCGATGCCGAGCCACTGGAGGTAGTCCAGGCGGGAGATCAGCCCGGAAAAATCCCCGTACCCGTCGCCGTCGGAATCGGCGAAGCTCTGCACGAGCACTTCGTAGAAGACGGCCTTGCGGTACCAGTGCGGGTCATGGGCGAGCCCGGGTGCGTTCAAATTGAACTGCGGTGCGCTGCTGCTGTAGGTGAAGTCCATGTTGTTCTATCGCCTTAGGTGCAAAATGTGGGCCGGTTCCATGTGCGCATCGAGCCGGAAGTAGTTCCGCTTTCCCCAGTTCCAGGAGGCTCCGGTGAGCAGGTCATCCACCATGAACGTTCCGTCCGGAGACAGCCCGTCCAGTTCCAAGGCGTCCAGGTCCAGGATGACCTCGCCCTCGCGCATGCTGTGCGGGTCGACGTTGATGACCACGATGATGGTGTCCTTGCGGGCCGGTGCGTCCGCGGTGGCGGGGATGGACTTGTGCTTGCTGAACACCAGCGTGGCGGGGTCCGTGGATTCGTGCAGGCTCAGGTTCGCCAGGTCCAGCAGGGCCGGGTGCGCGCGGCGGATGCCGTTCAGCAGCGTGATGAACGGGGCCAGCGACTTCCCCTCGGCCTCGGCGGCCGCGAAGTCGCGGTCCTTGTACTCATACTTCTCGTTGTCGATGTTCTCCTCGGAGCCGGGGCGGGCGACGTGCTCATACAACTCATAGCCGGCGTACATGCCCCACAAGGGACTGGACAGGGCGGCGAGGATGGCACGGATCTTGAACGCGGCCGGTCCGCCGTATTGCAGGAATTCGGTGAGGATGTCAGGGGTGTTGACGAAGAAGTTGGGGCGGAAGTACCCGGCCGAGTCATGGCTCACATGTACTAAATACTCCTCCAGCTCCTCTTTGGTGTTGCGCCAGGTGAAGTAGCTGTAGGACTGCTGGAATCCGGCCCTCCCGAGGGCTGCCATCATGGCGGGGCGGGTGAAGGCCTCGGCGAGGAAAACGACGTCGGGCCTCTCGGCATTGATGAGGCCAATCAGCCATTCCCAGAACCAGACGGGCTTGGTGTGCGGATTGTCGACCCGGAAAATCCGCACGCCGCGGTCAATCCACAGCCGCACTATGCGCAGAATTTCCCCGCTCAACCCCGCAGGGTCGTTGTCGAAGTTCAGCGGGTAGATGTCCTGGTACTTCTTGGGCGGGTTTTCGGCGTAGGCAATGGTGCCGTCCACGCGCATGGTGAACCATTCCGGATGTGCCGTGGCCCACGGATGGTCCGGGGCGCACTGCAGCGCCAAATCCAGCGCCACCTCCAAATCCAGGTCATTCGCGGCCCGCACAAACTCGGCAAAATCCGCCTCGCTGCCCAGATCGGGGTGAATGGCGTCATGCCCGCCGGCCGCCGACCCAATCGCCCACGGCGAACCCGGATCACCCGGCCCGGCCACGAGCGTATTGTTGGGCCCCTTGCGGTTGATGGTGCCGATGGGGTGGATGGGCGGCAGATAGATGACGTCGAAGCCCATCGCCGCCACGGCCGGCAGCCTGCGCGCGGCGGTGCGGAAAGTGCCGCTGGTCCACTCCCCCGTCACCGTGTCCCGCTTGGCGCCCTCGGACCGCGGGAAAAATTCGTACCAGGCCCCTCGTCCCGCCGCGTCGCGCTCCACCAGCAGCGGATATTCGCGGCTGCGGGTGACATGCTCACGCAGCGGGAAATGTGCGACGGCGGCACGCACCTCCTTGCTTGTTCCGCCGGCCAGGCGGTCATTGGTGTTCAGGGACGAATCGCCCAGCGTGCGTGCTGCCTGCTTGAAGACCTGTGCCGCCTGCGGGGCCGTGGCTTTTGCGTCCTTGGCAGCGTCGCCCAGCAGCAGTGCGCCCTCCGTAAGCATCACGTCAACGTCAACGTTGGCGTTGATTTTCACTTGGGCATTGTGCGCCCACGTGGCGTAGCGGTCGCTCCAGCCCTCCACGACAAAGCTCCAGTTGCCTTCGAATCCGGGGGTCACCGCACCGTGCCAGCTGTCCGAGCCTTTGGCGCCGGGCTTCATGGCCGTGCGCTGGGTCTCGGTGCCGTCCGGTGCCAGCAAAACGGCTGTGGCGCCAAGGACATCGTGTCCTTCGCGGAAGATGACGGCATTGACCTGCACGTCCGCACCGCGGATGCCCTTCGCCGGGAAGGCGCCATTTTCCAGCACCGGCTGCACGTTCGTGATGGGAATCCGGCCAAAGCGCAGGTTCTGCTGCGGGTCGGTGGGCCCAGCGGCAGGCGGGGTGGCGGTGGGCCCGGCGGCAGGCGGGGTGGCCGCCGTCGGGCTTGGTTCGGAGACGGCGGCAGGCTCGGTTGAGCGGCTGGCGGCGGGCACGTTACGCGAAGGCTTGGAAGTACTCACAACTTGAACGTTAGCGACTCCGGGCCAGGATTGCTAAGGCCGGCCCGTATTGTGGCGTTGGCCCGTCACACGGCGCGGGAACCGTGCGCGGGCGGCGCGGCGACGTAACAAGGCGTGAATTTGTCACAGTTCTTGTCGGCGTCAGGCGAGGTTGGGCTAGTGTGACCGGAATGAAGGCAATCCGCAGATTCACCGTCCGTACGCTTGTCCCCGCGCAGATTTCCGCGCTGACCCGGCTGGCCACCAACCTCCGGTGGTCCTGGCATGTGCCCACCCGCGCCCTGTTCGAGTCCCTGAACCCGGAACTGTGGGAAAAATCCCGCCACAATCCCCTCGCCATGCTCGCCTCGCTCTCCCGTGAGCAGCTGCAGGAACTCGCCAACGATCCTGACGTGGTTGCCCGCGTGGCGCAGGCCCGGGAAAGCCTGGAAAGCTACCTGACAGAGCCCCGCTGGTACCAGGGGCTGGGGCCGGAAGCGCCGGAATGCATCGCCTACTTCTCCCCCGAATTCGGCATTACCGAGGTCCTGCCGCAGTACTCCGGCGGCCTGGGCATCCTGGCCGGCGACCACCTCAAGTCCGCATCCGACCTCGGGGTGCCGCTGATCGGCGTCGGGCTCCTGTACCAAGCAGGCTACTTCAAGCAGTCCCTGTCCAAGGATGCCTGGCAGCAGGAAAGCTACCCGCTGCTGGACCCCGATGCCCTGCCGCTGACCCTGCTGCGCGAGGCGGACGGCACCCCCGTCCAGATCCTGCTCCCGCTGCCCGGGGGCAGGGAACTGCGCGCGCACATTTGGCGTGCGGATGTTGGCCGGGTGCCGCTGCTGCTGCTCGATTCCAATGTGGCCGCGAACGACGACGCGGCACGCGGGGTGACCGACAGGCTGTACGGCGGCGGCGGGGACCACCGCCTGAGCCAGGAATTGCTGCTGGGCATGGGCGGGGTGAAGGCGCTGCGCGTCCATGCCCGCCTGACCGGCACCACCGCGCCCGAGGTGTTCCACACGAACGAAGGCCACGCCGGATTCCTCGGGATCGAACGGATCCGCGAACTCATGGACCCGGCGCTCACGCCCGAGCCGCTGTCATGGGGCGAGGCACTGGCAGCCGGGCGCGCGTCAACCGTGTTCACCACGCACACCCCCGTGCCGGCCGGCATTGACCGCTTCCCGCGCAGCATGGTGGAGCACTTCTTCGCCGGGGCGTTGGCGCCGGGCGTTCCGGTGGAAGACATCCTGGCCCTGGGCGCCGAAGACTACGACGGCGGCGATTCCGGGGTCTTCAACATGGCCGTCATGGGCCTGCGGCTGGCCCAGCGCGCCAACGGCGTGGCCAAGCTGCACGGCGTGGTCTCGCGCGGCATGTTTTCCGGCTTGTGGCCTGGCTTCGATACGGCGGATGTGCCCATCACCTCCGTCACCAACGGCGTGCACGTGCCCACCTGGGTGGACCCGCAACTGGCCGCACTGGCCCGGGAACGCTTTGGCGCCGAAGTCCTCGACGGGCCCGACTGGTCCAAGGTGTACGAGGTGAGCGACGAGGACGTCTGGGCCATGCGCCGTCGTCTGCGGCTGGCC